>MVCZ01000036.1 GCA_002049825.1 Candidatus Zhuqueibacterota bacterium 4484_188 | reverse complement strand
AACCTGGAAAATGCCGCCGAGGCAGATCATATTTTCAGCACCCTGATGGGTGATAAGGTGGAGCCGCGGCGCAATTTTATTGAAAAGAATGCGCGCTACGTGCGTAACCTGGATATTTAAGCACCCATACTCGCCGGTGTATTTACCGGGCGGAGCGGCGAAGTCTGCACTATGAATTTTTATTTTTGAAAGGAAAGACAGGAAAGGTTTTATAAATGGAATTACAAAGGCAACGAATTCTTCCGGCAAATATCGAAGAGGAGATGCGCGATTCGTATCTGGATTACTCCATGTCGGTTATTGTGGCGCGTGCCCTGCCTGATGTCCGGGACGGGTTAAAACCGGTGCACCGCCGGGTGCTCTACGCCATGAACGACCTGGGATTACAATATAATAAACCGTATAAAAAAAGCGCCCGTGTGGTGGGCGAAGTTCTGGGAAAATACCACCCCCATGGCGATTCGGCGGTTTACGATACCATGGTGCGGATGGTACAGGATTTCTCGCTGCGCTACCCGATGATCGACGGGCAGGGTAATTTCGGCTCCATCGACGGCGACTCGCCGGCAGCCATGCGATACACCGAGGTGCGAATGGCGAAAATTGCCGGCGAAATGCTGCGTGACCTCAAGAAAGATACCATCGACTGGCGTTTGAATTTTGATGAAACGCTTAACGAACCAACCGTTTTACCTTCCGTTTTGCCTAACCTGCTGTGCAACGGTTCGGCAGGAATCGCAGTGGGAATGGCAACCAATATTCCACCGCACAACCTGGGCGAAGTTGTCGATGCCATTATTGCTACCATCGATAACCCGGATATTTCGGTGGAAGAACTGATGCAGCACATCAAGGGACCGGATTTTCCCACCAGCGGCATTATTTATGGTTCGGCGGGAATTAAAGAAGCTTACACCACCGGACGCGGGAAAATTATTGTGCGCGGACGTGCCAATATTGAACATCTCCGGAACAACCGGGACCGGATTATCATCAGCGAAATGCCATTCCAGGTGAATAAGGCAAATTTCATTGAAAAAACCGCCGACCTGGTGCGCAATAAAAAAATCGAAGGGATTTCCGACTTGCGTGACGAATCGGACCGCGATGGTATCCGGGTGGTCATCGAGTTGAAACGAGACGCCCAGCCGGAAGTGGTTCTGAACCAGCTTTACAAACATACCCAACTCCAGGTTACTTTCGGCATCATCAACCTTGCCCTGGTAGATGGAGTGCCGCGGGTTCTGACCCTCCGCCAGATGCTGCAGTATTTTATTAATCATCGACATGAAGTGATTCTGCGACGCACGCGTTACGAACTTGATGAGGCGGAGAAACGCGCTCACATTCTGGAAGGACTGAAGATTGCCCTGGATCATATCGATGAGGTAATTGCAGTAATCAAAAAATCGCAAAATGTGGAAATCGCCACCCAGAACCTGATGAAAGGTTTCAAACTGAGCGAGGTTCAGGCAAAGGCAATTTTGGACATGCGCCTGCAGCGGCTGACCGGTTTGGAACGCGAAAAAATAGATGAAGAATACCGGCAGTTATTGCAAACCATCGAGAAACTGCGGTCAATTTTGCAGAACATTAACCTGCAGATGCAAATCATCAAAGATGAATTGATTGACCTCAAGGAAACCTACGGAGACCCGCGCCGCACCGAAATTATTAAAAATTATGAAGAGTTCTCGATTGAGGACATGATTGCTGAGGAAGACATGGTGATCACTATTTCCCGTGACGGTTTTATTAAACGTTTTCCGGTGAGCGGTTATCGCCGTCAGCACCGAAATACCCGCGGACACACCGGGGCAATTGCCAAAGGTGAAGATTTCATCGAACACCTGTTTATTGCTTCAACGCATCATTACATCATGTTCTTCACCAACCTGGGACGCTGCTATTGGCTGAAGGTTCACGAATTGCCGCAGGTGGGCAAGGCGGGAAAAGGGCGCGCCATTGTGAATATGCTGCAAATCAACAAGCAGGAGAAAGTAAGCGCCTTTGTGACCGTCAAAGAGTTCACCGACCAGGCGTATTTGATTATGGGCACCCGCAGAGGCATGGTGAAAAAGACGGTGCTTTCGGCGTACGGAAATCCCCGCCGTGACGGGATCAAAGCCATCAAACTGAATACCGGTGACGAACTGATCGAGGTAAAGCTGACCGATGGCAACAGCGACGTGATTCTGGCGACTACCGAAGGCTTGGCGATTCGCTTTAACGAGCGGGAAGTGCGGGAAACGGGACGCGTTGCCGCCGGCGTGCATGGCATCCGCCTGGGGAAAAATGACCTGGTGATCGGAATGGTAGTAGTGAAACGGGAAGGCACCTTGCTGACGGTCACTCGCTTTGGATTTGGCAAACGCACCTACATCAAAGAATACCGGTTGACACATCGCGGCGGTAAAGGGATTAAGAACTTTAAAGTGTCGGATAAAACCGGGTCGGTCATCTCAATCAAAGAAGTGGTTGACGATGACGATCTCATGCTGATCTCCAATAAGGGCGTGCTGCTGCGAATTCATGTGGGAAACATTCGTTCTACCGGTAGAAATACGATGGGCGTGCGCCTGATGCGCCTGGATACCGGCGACGAAGTGAGTGACGTGGCCAGAATAATTACCAATGGCGGCGAAGAATCCTGATTCTGTTTTCACCGTACTACGAGTGTCTTCCGGGATTGTTTTTTCTTGAAGGACAAATAATTCCGGGCATTGGTTCCGAATTTATTATCCCCTGAATCTGATAGTGAGCTGTGCACTGGCAATCAAGCCGGTGCACAGACAATTCAGTACGGGTGCGGATTCTATTTACATTTCCCCTTCATTGATTTCAGAAAACTTCAGGTTGAAAGGGCGGTGAGTAAATAATTCGCCGGTGTCATTCCCGCACAGGATTGTTCTCTCTGAATTGTCAGGAACAGAAATGCGGAGTCTCATAATTTTTTGGATTCCCGATCAGGTCGGGAATGACAGATTCTTCTTGTGCTCCCACTTTTGCACAGCCATGGGCTATCGTGCTATTTTTTATTTACTGTGAATAACTTGTCAATTGTCGGAAAAATACTGGATTTTTCATAAAATAAAGATTATATTATGAGAAATAGATAACGAACGACGGAGGAAATATGAAGAAAATTTCAGACTCAACCATTCGTCGAATGTCAAAATACTTCCGTTCTCTGGAACAACTCATTGACAAAGGAGTCGAGACGGTTTCATCGGACACGCTGGCTGAAATGGACGGCATAACCTCTGCGCAGGTGCGCAAAGATTTATCGTTTTTCGGAACGTTTGGTAAACGAGGGTTCGGTTACAATGTCAAATCGCTGAAAAAACAGATTGAAAATATTCTGGGTTTGTACCGCACCTGGAATGTCGCCATCGTGGGAGCCGGCAATATCGGGCGCGCCCTGACTGAATACGCCGAGTTCAAAAAACAGGGCTTTGTGATCCGCCTGATTATGGACAAGGACAAAAACAAAATCGGAAAACAGGTTCACGGTCTCACTGTGAAAGATTTTGCCAAAGTGAACGAGTTGGTTAAAGAAGAACAAATTGACATCGCCATTATTGCGGTGCCTTCGGACAGTGCCCAGCCGGTAGCCGATAAGTTGGTGGATGCCGGGATCAAAGCGATTCTCAACTTCGCACCCCGCAGCCTGAAAGTTCCCAAAGACGTTCTGGTGAAATACGAAAACATGGCTGTCGAGATGGAATCGTTGTCCTACTACCTGTCCAACAAAAAATAAGTCCCGGATTTCTATTTCACGAAAAAAGCCTCTCCGGTAGAACTGGAGAGGCTTTTTTGTGTCATCCCATACTCCCGGCGAGAATTTCCCGGCGGCGCTTTCCACGTCCTCCGCTCAGGGAACGCTGAAATACCCACCATTTTTCTGGCTACTACTCGTAGCGCAGGGCGTCGATGGGATTCAATGCCGCCGCTTTGTGTGCCGGGTAAAAACCGAAAAAAATGCCCACTGCTCCGGAAAAACCAAACGCAATAAAAACAACCGCAAGATTAATGTGACAATAGAGCTCGGTCAGTTCATTCAGCAAAAAGGTGATCCCAAAGGAAAACAATATACCGAACAAACCGCCAGTCAGGCTGAGAACTACCGCTTCAATCAGAAACTGGATAAGAATATCGCTGCTGCGGGCACCAACGGCTAATCGAATACCGATTTCGCGGGTGCGTTCGGTGACCGACACCAGCATGATATTCATGATTCCGATGCCGCCCACCACCAGGGAAACACCAGCCACCGCAGCTAACAACAGCGTCAGAATCCGGGAGGTTTCCGATGCCGCTTCGGTAATTTCGGTCTGGTTACGCAACCGAAAATCATCGTCATCCCCGGGTTCCAGGCGGTGCGCTTCACGCAGCATTCGCTCCAGTTCTTCCTGCGCGGTTTCCATCCGTTCGGTCGAGACCGCACTGGCAAGAATCATGTTGATGTGAGTTCCTCCCTTCAGCCGGTACAGTACCGTGGTTGCCGGGGCTAAAATGACGTCGTCCTGGTCCTGTCCGTAGGCACTCTGCCCCTTTTCACTTAAAACACCAATCACTCTGAAGGGCGTATTGCGGATACGGATTTTTTCTCCTACCGGGCTTTGGTCGGGAAACAGTTCTTCGGCAACCACTTTCCCCAGGACTGCAACCTTGCTTTTAGCGCGCATTTCTTTTTCGGTAAAAAAGTAGCCTTCCTGCAGCGGCCAATCCCGGATTTGGATGTATTCCGGTGAAACGCCGATAATGGCAGTGCTCCAGTTACTCACCCCGCCAATTACCTGTCCGCCGCTGAACACGACCGGCGAAATAGCAGTAAGCAAAGTCGCTTCCTGGCGAATTTTTTCCACATCATCCAGGGTCAGGCGGTTGTAGCTTCCGGCACCCAACCGGGCACCCCCACTGGAACGGGAACCGGGAAAGACAATGATCATGTTGGTTCCCAGCGAAGCGATTTGCCGCTCGATCTGCATCTGCGCCCCCTCGCCGATGGCGACCATAATGACCACCGCACTGACACCGATAATGATGCCCAGCGAAGTCAGTAAACTCCGCATACGGTTTTTCAGAATGCTGCGGTAGGCTGCTTTGACCAGATTGGTTAACTGAAGCATCGGGTATTCCTTAAATATTCACGCTAATAGAATCGGTCTTTCCAATTTTATCGTTCAACCCACATTAATTTCTATTCCGTTTCATCTTTAAATTCTACCAGGTCCTTTTTCGCGTCTCGTCTTATTTCCACGGTGTAATCCTGCCGGATCAAACCATCGCGCATTTTTACAATTCGGCGGGTGTACTGGGCGATGTCCGGTTCGTGAGTAACCAGCACGATGGTAATACCCTCATTGTTGAGTTCCTGGAAAACCGAAATTACATCCAGGGAAGTTTTGGTATCCAGGTTTCCGGTCGGTTCATCAGCCAAAATAATGGACGGTTGATTGACCAAGGCGCGTGCCAGCGCAACCCGCTGCTGCTCGCCACCTGAGAGTTGCGCCGGTTCGTGAAACATTCGGTCCGCTAAACCAACTTTTTTTAAAGCCTCCATCGCCAGTTTCTTGGGATTCTGTACCCGGGAATTTCGTAGGTAAAAAAGCGGCAACTCCACGTTTTCCAATGCAATGGTTCTGGGAAGCAGGTTGAAGGTTTGGAACACAAACCCGATTTTCCGGTTGCGAATGGCGGCGTAACTGTTCTGGTCGAGGCGGCTGACATCTTTTCCTTCCAGAAAATATGATCCGCTGTTTGGCGTATCGAGACAACCCAACAGATTCAGCAGGGTAGATTTACCCGAACCCGAAGGTCCCGTCATTTTTCCATCGGTTGCCCCCGGTTTCAGAACCGTTGTAGATGGATTCCCCTGCCGGTCAATGAACCAGATGCGCACGAAATTTCTACCGGAATCACCGCCGGTCTGCCGGTCCGGAAAACCGGCGTTCGCTCCGCCAGCAAAATGGGAACGCATTTTTTGTTTCAGCGAATCCGGCATCTGGCTGTATCGCTTTTCTCTTTCGGCGCGGAGTTTCTCAATCATCCCGGGCGGCGGTTTAAACTGCAATGCCGCATTGGGAATTAGAAGCACATCGGAACGCTGCTCTACTACGAAATCAATCGTTGCCGTCATGCCGGGCAGCAGCAAATGCTCCCTATTTTGAGCATCTACTACCACGGTATAATTCACCACATTCTGAATGGTTTACGGTAAACCGGGCGTGCTGCCCTTCTTTAATCTGCCCGATGTCGCTTTCGTCAACCAGAGCATGAATTTCCATTTTCGATAAATCTTCGGCAATGATAAACAGTGTTGGAGTATTGAAGCTGGAAATCTTCGGCAATGATAAACAGGGTTGGAGTATTGAAGCTGGCAGCCACGGTTTGTCCTGTTTCCACATTTCGCTGAATCACTGTCCCGTCAATGGGCGACTGAATGTAGGCATAATGCAAGTTGCGTGTGGCACGGGCTAACGATGCCTTTGCCGATTTTACCGCCGCCTGCTTTTAACTTCACTTTAGATTGCAGAAACTGTGCTTCGGAAATCAACTTCTTTTTATACAGTTCCAGGTTCTGCTGATAATCGTATTGTGCCAACTCCAACTGTGCTCGTGCTTCTTCCAGACGTGCTTCGGCATCCATTACCTGTGTTCGCAGCGGAATCGTATCCAGGATTGCCAGAATTTGTCTCTTTCGCACCTGGTCATTAAAATCGACAAATACTTTGGCAATGGTCCCGGAAACCTGGGTGCCCACTTCCACTGTTCCCACGGCTTCAATGGTTCCGGTGCTGGAGACCACATTTTCCAGGTCTCCGCGGGTAATTTCCGCCAGTACATATTTATTCTTCCCGGAAGCAGCACTTGAATGGAAAAAAAGAAAATACGCGGCTATAATAAAAATAACCGGCAATCCGATGTAAAGAATTTTTTTCATCCTCTAACCCGCTCGAATAGATTCATCTAAAACATTTATGCTGTTCTCGCAACCCGGGTCGCTTTTTTTATGAACAAGAAACATGCTGGAAAACCATACTGTCTTTATTCGAATGAACGGCGCTCAAAAAGGACGCGGCTCATTTCTTTTCGACTGCTCTATTTGAAAGCAGCACCGTCATCCAGAATTCCTTTCCCTCGATATCAGGCATTTGCCTGCCCGGCGCAACACCGCGCATGCCGCCGCCCCCCATTCTTCCGCCGCGCCGGCTGCCACCGGCACCACCTCTTATTTTACCTCTCATGCCGCCACCGCCTTTTTCTTTCATCCATTCCTTTAGTTTCTGACGTTCTGCCATGTATTTCGAAGCTTCATTTATGTAATGAATCCCGAGAGTTTTCTTCTTTTTGTTTTCCGAATTCAACCACAGGGTTACACCGCGGCGCTCAAACATGCGCGCCAAACGGAAATCCCGGAATCGAATCAGGATATTTATGCTGGAATCGTCGTTTACCACACCCAGGACAATTCTCATATTCTCTTTTTCATAGTAATTTGTTTTATAATCAGACCAGTCGGCGTCGCGTCCGTCTACCTCGATTTTATTCATCTTCGGCTGACTATGCAGTTTTTCTCCGCTGCAGCCAAAAACCAATGCGGCGCTGAGAATTCCCCAAATTACCAGTTTCCGGTGAAACATGCTTCCTCCATTTTTTCCGATGCTAAATTCATGCTATTGAAAATGTCTTTTCCTCCAGGGTGGTTTTCCCGGTGGTCTGCCGGGAGGTGGCGGCGGGAACCTGCGCATGTGTTCAAAATGCCGATGTAAACGCGCCTTTTGTTCCGGTGTCAGAACCGGGTCCAACTCCATCCGGAGGGTATCCATAATTCGTCCCATTTCCTGAACCGGCGGCGTAAGACGTTTGTTGAACCGTTCGAAGTTCCTTAACAAAATTTTATCAATCTCGGGCTTTTGTTCCTCGGTTGGCCGGATAACGCGTTCAAATCGTCTCATAAAACCCTCCGGTGTCCGAAGACGGGTTATCCGTTTGTGAAACTGATTCCGCATGAATGCGCCCTGAATCAGCGCTCCCAACAACATACCAACGATGAGAGTGACCAGGATAATTAGGCTCATTTTTACTTTTACAGACATAGCTTTTACTCCACCGTTAAATTTACAGCCGGATCGAATGCTTCTTCAACTGCTACATTGCTAATAGCCAGTGCGCCTTGCACGGAAATTTGTTTCGTGCTGATCATGTTGTAACTCATCAGCAAAAGAATAATAAAAACTGCTGCCACGGCAATCGGCCGGAAAATTGACATAAGCGGCTCAAACCAGGACTCCAGCTCACTTTTCGGTTTTTGCTCCCGGTAAATACGGCGCATCACCCGGTCGGCAAAGAACGGTTCGAAAGAAGATGCCGTGGTAGCAGAAAGTTTTTGACGCACAGTCTCTATCTGCCGCTGTTCCTCCCGGAGTTCGGCGGAACGGGAAAGCGCATCGGCAAGCACTTTTTTTTCTTCTTCTTTCAAATCAGCATCAAATGAGCGGTAAAGCAGTTCACGCAGCTTCTTATTCATTCACTATCTCCATATATGGTGATAAAATTTCTTTCAGTTTTTTCTGCGCCCGGGACAGGCGAGAGAGCACCGTTCCCATCGGCAGTTTTAAAATTTGGGCGGTCTCGCTGGTTGAGTACCCTTCAATGAGGCGCAGCACCACCACCGAGCGAAATTTCGGCTCCAGTTTTTGAATCGCCCATTGCACCAGTTCTTTATCCCCATTGTCGGCAGTTTGAGTGCGCTCATCCGGTATGTCAAATGCTTCCCCGGGTTCCTGGTGAAAAAATTTAAATCGCCTTTTCCGGCGTTTTAATTCATTCAACGAAAGATTAATAGCAATTCGTGTCAAATATGTACCCACTTCCGATTCACCCCGGAAATTCTTCAAGCTCTTATAGAAACGAATGAACGTTTCCTGACCGACGTCTTCCGTTTCGGGACAGTTTCCCAGCATTCCGATGACCGTTGCCGCCACCCGCGGTTCATGACGCCGCACCAACTCCCGGAAAGCTTCTTCATTTCCCTTCAGAACAGACTCAACCAATTTCTCGTCGGTCAACCGGAACATTCCTTTCCTTCTTCATAAATTTGACACTGAAAAGTACTGATTTATTCCCGCGGGAGATAAATATAATTTTTATTCCCGCGGGTTCGTGTCTTATTTTCTGGCTTCTCTATTCCTCGAAACATTATTCAGGTAGGATAACTTCGTTTCGATTCCAAAAGCTAATCCAATGGACAGGTTGCAAGCCTACTGTTTTCTTTTATTCTCTTTGGCACAGCTGCCAGCATTTTGTCAGGATTCGTATTTTTTGGTACGAATGTGTTCAACCTCCGGTCACCGCTTTTTCAGTTTTTATCTTTTGGTGTGGTCGGATCGGTGTCTTTTGCGCTCTTCCGGGCAAACCGCTTGCGGGATGTGATTTTTGCAAATGTTCTGTTTTTTCTCATCCTGTTTATCGCATCCGGTAACCGGTTCTTTCTCACACGTCTTTTCTATTTTGCCGTTGTTTCGCCTATTCAGAATGGGTTTACCCGAAATTGCAGTCGCTGAAATTAGTGAGACCGCTGATTCTGGCTGGTTTCTTTGCAATCTGCTTTTTGCTCGTCACGCTCATTTTAACAGTTCTCTATCATACAAAAGCCATGCATGTCCTGCCCTTCCGGAATATGCCCATCGGTTTTCTCATTGGTTTGGGGCTGGGAATAGGATTTGAGATTTCTGAATATGTCATTCAGAAGGGAGTTGGTAAATGAAGTGTTTGGAATTAGCATCGGGACGCGGTGATTCATTCGCGAATTAGTGGAAAGCGCATTTCTACCGCGAAAAACTATACTTCACCTCCACAAAAGCACGGCTGTACGGTTTACTGCGTCCGAATGGACTCTCCTCCGGCCCGCTGAAAATAGTGGCACCACCGTAAATATTCAATCCGTCGGCGAACTGGTAATTGAGAATCGGCAGCAGGAAAAAATCGCGGTCTTTCAGGTTCATCACTCCGATGAGCTGAACAGAAGTAAAATTCAGCGGCTCGAATTTGAGCATGGTAGAGAGCGACTGCTCCCGTCGGTCAGCCACTCTGGGATTGTAAACGCCCAGTTCCTGCAAACGGCGCTGCTCCTGGTTGGGATCATATTTCAGACGGATCTTCTGCACAAACTGGACATTCAGGTGCATATCGTCCCGGGGGTAGTAATCCATCCCCAGCACGTACTTCAGGTGCGGGTTTTCGATAAACGGTTTTATTCCCTCAGTGTCTTCGGTGCGGAAATAGGCACCTTCGCCTTTCAGGGCAAACTGTCCGCGGGTGGTCACAAAATCGGCGCCGAAAACCTGGTAGGGTTTGTATTCGGGCGTAATCAGCATATCCTGCGGCGCGCCAAAAGGATTGAACACCGGTTGGAACATGATAGAAGGCGATTTGTCGAACCCGTGGAAGTAGCTGAACGAATAATCGATCTGAAAGATTTGCGATGAGAGCCGGAAACCTAATTCGGTGTTCGCCAGCTTGTCCGCCGGACGCCGGGCGGGCTGCAGACGTGCGGCGAACGGTCCCAATGAGTCGGGGAAACTGAGCGGGATTTTGTGCGGCAGAAAGTGGAAAACTCCCACCGCTTCCCGGGATGCGGTAGTCTTCAATTTCGGCGGAAATGTTTTTATAGTCCCAGGGATTGATATTATCAGTGGGATTAATCCAATCGGTTTGTCCCCAGAAGATAAACTGTTTGCCCAGGCGCAGGTCGAAATGCGGGGAATAGAAATCCAGGTACATTTCCACCGGGTAAATATCCATTCCGGCTGAGCGGGGTTCGGTGCTGCTGCCCTCGGCTTCGGTTTCTTCGTAATTAAAATCCAGCGCGGCAAACATTGCCAGGCGGTTGTTCATTTCACCGGAAAAATTCAAATTTCACCGGAAAAATTCAACTGCAAACGCGTTCCCAGCCGGTCGAAAAAATGCGGCTGGTTGAGGTTGGTGTGATTAAACCACTTCAGATAACCGTAGAGATTGGTGTTCTGCGCTTTCAACTCCGGATTGATTACAACAACCCCACGGAACCTCACCGTCTGCGCTGCAAAGAGCGCTTGCTGAAAAACGATGCCGGAATATTCCGGTTTATTTCAATTGCACTGAAAATCATCCGGCTCCGGTGATTGCTTTGCAAATCCTTCATAATCATATCGGTCTGAAACCAGACGCCGCCGATTTTTTCCACCCCCGGAACGGTCAGGCGTTTCCACTCCCGCAGGCTGCGATCGAAATAGAGCGACTGGATAGTGACCAGAATGTCCTTGCGAATCCAGCGGATAATTTTGCCGTAGCCAGTGTCTTTGGCAATTTGCGGCGTGGCCGGCAGGCACTCAATTTTATAGCAGTCAAGCCCGTTCACCGTTTCGTCCGGCAGCCGCTTGTAAGTCCAGTCGTTCAGCTTGGGGCGCCCGATGTCGTAGTAGGTAAAATCCGAGGACATAAAATTGCCGCCCTTGCCGCTGGAGGCGATGCGTTTCACCCGGCGCAGCGCCGGCAGAAACAGGTAACGCTCGTCCTCTCCGTTTTGGTGCTCCAGAATCAGGAACGCAGTGTTTTTAACATCCGGCGGGGAGACAAAGCGCATCAGCATATCATTTTCATTTTCGGTGCGCTTCCGGTTGAACATGCGGATTTCGCGCACCCGCTGCTCACCGCGGGAATTGGTCAGCACTAACTTCACATTACCCTGCATGTCTTTCCAACTGGTTTTGTTGAGCACTTTTTCCATTATTTCCAAACCGGTTAATTCACCGGCATTTGCCAGAAAAACCATCACCGGCAGGACAGCTATCATCAAAAATATTCTGTTGAATCGCACTATTTCACCCCCTTTTTTTCTTTGAGGTACGACGGTTTGAAAACCAGAAAAATAACCGGTAAAATTGAAATCGCTCCAAAGCAGGACGTAAACATTGCCAGGGTAATCAGCAGTCCCATGTAGCGAACGCTGATGAATGCCGATGCGCATCCGGTAGCGGTGTATAAAATGCACCGCGTAATCCACCCCCACCCCGATGGCGATAGACGAGGTGAGCATGGTGACAATGTTCAGGTCGATTTTTGCCCATCCCATAAATCCGAAATT
>MVCZ01000035.1 GCA_002049825.1 Candidatus Zhuqueibacterota bacterium 4484_188 | reverse complement strand
CCTTCCAACCGGGTTAAATCCTGCCGAAGCTGAAACCCATTTTCCGAAATTAAATCCCAGGGGTACCTGACCAGCACGGCGTCCGTTTGCTGAACTTGAAAATCTTCTTTGATCCGATCTTTATTCAGCACCCCGCCGTCGAAATACCGTTCCGCCGATTGGTTTTCCGTTCGGAAGGCAACCACCTGATCATCCGCCAGATATGCCTGATTTGCCGAAAGTGCACCCAATTTTTGACGGTCGTTATCTCCAAAGAGCAAACGCCCGTTCACAAACAGTACTGAACTGCGCGTGTCGGGACGGAACACCTGCTCCGGGAGCAATGCATTTGTTGTTAAATAATCCCGCGCCAGAAACAGCGTTTCTGTTTGCCGGAACAGTGCACCCATTTTTTCAATCAGAGTAAGCGCCCCGCAGCGCAACTGCCACACCGGGCGAAAGTAAACCAACGGGAGCAAGTTCCGGTATTCTTCATCTTCAAACAAAACAATCCTCATAAATCCCTCACTTTGCCATATTGAATTTGTATTCTTTGGTAACCCAACTTTTCACCGGTTTCGAATCCACCAGTGCCGGAATCCAGCGGGTTTTCAGCGCCGCTTGTTTTGCTCTTTGCAAACAGGTCTCCGAATGTGTAGTATTCTCCAGATTTTCCACCGATTCGACATGCCCCGACTCGTTGATCAGAAGCAGCAGCCGGACAACGCCCTTACAGCGAATTCCGGTAACGTCCGGGTAGTACTCGATAAGCGGTTTCGCCGCGACTTCCACCGGAACGCCGCCGGGTTTGGAAATTCCCCTCCCCTTTCCGGGCGATTCGTCCAAAACCATCTCTTCCGGGTAAGTGTCTTCTTCCACTGCAACAATTTGTCCCATCGAGGGTCTTTTCGGTTTCAACGGTCGGGCACTATGTTTCTGCCGGGTAACCGGAATTTCCTCTACATAAATTTCGACCTGTATCGGTGCCGACTTAACCACTGAAGTGCTTTCAAATTTCTGGAACAGATAAAAAAACAGTGTTAAAGTAAACAGAACAAAAACCAACGACAATTTGAACGTGTTGTAAAAATAAATGTTTTTTTCATCTCTGGTTAACATGGGCTAAGTTTTGGAAACATTACCAAAAAGCATTGACAAAAGATAAAGCAAGCATCAAAACACCTTTAGCGGTGAAAAATATTTTCCCCTTCCAGATAGTTTTTACCAGCCAATATATTTTTGGGCAAAAAAAAACAGTGCCCCGAGGACACTGTTTTTTTCTGCTACAATTAGAAATCGTTCTATCGTTTCAGCTTGAAGGTAAAGGGAATGGTCATCCACACCTTTACATACCGGTCGCGCTGTTTTCCGGGCTTAAACTTAAATTGTTTTGCCGCGGCAACAGCCGCATCATCCAGCATGGGATGCGATTTGATCACCTCCACCTTTTCCACATCGCCCTTGGTGGTAATGAGCACTTTCACCACTACCATACCTTCGATACCCGCTTTTCTGGCTAACTCGGGATATACCGGTTCTACCCGTTTCAGAACCACCGGTTTTTCCGACAGGGCATAGAATTCGACAATCGGTTCCTCCTCCTCCGGTGGAGGCGGAGGTGCTTCGTTTATCGGCTCATTGAAATTAATATCGGTTTCCTCGATGGTTTCATCTTCCGGAAATTCATCATCTTCCGAGGCAACCGGAATTGAAGGTCGCGCAGGGGGCGGCGGACGGTTTATCTGCTGGGTTTGCGGAATCTCAATCGTTTCAATTTTGACATCGACTTTTTTCTCCAGGGAATACTTTGCTTCGAACTTTTTGAATGAATAAAAAATCAGCGCTAAAATAAAAAGTGAAACAACCAGAGAAGCTTCAAATATGCGACCATATTTGGCTTTTAAGTCGACATCGGGATTCTTATGTACCAATGTTTCTCTTGCCATAGCTTCACCTCAAAAGGTTGGTAATGCTGAATAGTTTACACGTAACGCATTTGCTTGCCGACACTCCTGCTGGACATCATTGAGTACCCCCATATCTGCGTTTTTATCAACCTTAAAGGAAATTATTAGCTGGGGGTCGGCAGCCAGTTTATTCCAGATAGTGGTTCTTAAAGAGTGAATATTCTTCACTGTAATATCATCAATAACAATATTATTGAACCGGTCAATCCAGATAGTGGACACATGACGATTCGTTACCGGAAGTTTCTCGATTTTCGAAGCTTCCGGCAGCTCAACTTTTAAACCGGCATATTGTCTCAGAACGGTACTGACCATAAAAAATATGAGCAATTGGAAAATGATATCCGGCATTGATGCCGTGGGGATACTAATTTTCATCTTACTTTTTTTCTCAATCTTTATCGCCATGGAATTTCACCTCTCATATCCGACACGATTGTCTACATTATTTTAAATTCACCTAAGACGTTTCTGGTTCCGCAAGTGATATTCGCGTAGCCCCGGCTTTCTTTAACCCATCGATGACTTTGATGTAAACATCGTAACTGGTTTTTCTGGCCGTTTTGACCGAAATAATTAATTTGTCGTTCTCAAAAAGTTTGTCGCGAATGACACGGGTTACATCTTCCACCGGGGTCACCTGATCATCAATGAGAATCTGGTCGGCATCGTTTATCAACAGGTTGGTAATATTCTTTTTGGAGATTTCTTTTACCTCCCCGATTGGCGGAAGCACCAGATCTAAACCCTTATCAATATCGATTGTTGTGGTAACCAGAAAGAAGATAAGTAACTGGAAAACAATATCAGGCAATGAAGCAGAGGGAATTTCAATCTCGCCTTTTTCTTTTCTTTTACCTAAAACCATTTTTTACCCTCTCCTATAAATTTAGTTACCCAGTTCGATTAACGTATCGATAAGCTGAACCGAAGCTTCTTCCATATCGATAATCAATTTGTCAATTCGAGCTGAGGCCCAGTTATAGAACAACTGCACGATCATCGCTACGATGAGCCCGAACAGGGTGGTCAACAACGCCTGGGAAATACCACCGGCAACCACTGCAGGCGAAATATCGTTTTTCACTTTGATCGCGTCAAAAGCGACAATCATACCCCAGACTGTACCGGTAAATCCAAGCATTGGCGCAATAACAATGATGAATCCCAGCCAGATCATGCCTTTTTCCAGGAACGCCATTTCGATGGAACCGGAATTGGTTATGGCTTTTTCCACATGTTCAATTCCTTCCTTTGCCCGAATAAGCCCGGCGTAAAAAATCGATGCCACCGGTCCGCGGGTAGATTTGCAAATATCCAGGGCTGCCTCGGTACCGCCTTCTTTCAGCGCGGTACGGATTTTTTCAATAAAGCGCCTGGTGTTAATTCCCGCTCTCCAAAGTGCCCACATCTTCGCCAAACCAATTGCCAATCCCAGAATCAAAGCAATCAGAATTGGCCACATGAAACCACCACCTTGATTAAAATAATCAACCATAGTAATCAGACCTCCTACATTCAGTTTTCTAAAGTTAATTTAGTTAGTCACATTTTCCCGATTATACATATTATCAGCACTAAAGTCAATATTTTTTTAATATTTCTAAATTGACCTCACTTTACTTTTTGCCAATTAAAGCAATTTCTTTCGCCCGATTAAACAAGGACAATGCTTTCAGAAACTGATTATCATTATGAAGCAATATGTAGTAGAAGCCGTTGTTGTCCCAAAAGCTCCGGGCAATTTCACTTTTGATCTGTGTGGAGATGTAAGTGCTGTCCCGTTCAAATTCTTCATCCTTGAATTTAATCTTTTTCTTTACACAATAGTTTTTGAAATCCGCCAGTATCTTTTTGGTAATATGGAACTTTTCCTGGAATCGTTTTAAATTGGTCTTTAACTGGCGATGATTGTGTGCATACTCATTTCCAAATTCGAAGAACAATCGTTTCACGGCTATTTTGTTCCTCAATTTGGGAGATTTGGTGTAGCTTTTATACGGCACTACTATATCCGGTCGGATTCCCCCGCCGCCGTAAACAATGCGTCCGCCGTGGGTATGGAACTGGGGACGGTGCTTCAGACTGTCTTCGGAATTGATAGTAGTGTCCATGCTTTCCGCGTAATATTCGGACAACTTTTTATGCTTGTACTTACGCTGAATGAGCCTGCCGCTGGGTGTGTAATATTTGGAAATGGTAATTCTGACCGCCGAACCGTCGAACAGACCGAATTCCCGCTGCACTAATCCCTTGCCAAAACTGTTGGTTCCCACAATCAAACCGCGGTCATAATCCTGTATTGCCCCGGAAACAATTTCCGATGCCGAAGCCGATCCACGATCTATCAAAATAATGAGCGGGAAATTATAAACTGCCCCGCGGCGCCACTGGTCGGAATAGTACTGTTCGAACACCCGATTATTTTTCCCGCGCGTTTCCACCACCAACCGGTGACCGGGTAAAAACATACCCGCTATCCGCACGGCTTCGTGCAGGTAGCCGCCGGGATTCTGCCGTAAATCCAGAATCAGCCTTCGTAGTCCCTGAGCGCGTAAATACTCAATCGCTTCCCGGGTTTCCTGCGAGGTGGTCTGGGCAAATCGGTTCACCCAAACATAACCCGTACTGTCGTCCGCCATAAATTTGGAAGTTACCGTGTATATGGGAATTACGTCGCGAATAATAGTTAACTCAATCGGTTCGTCCAGCCCGTCGCGAACCACGGTAACATCCACCGAAGTTCCTTTCGGTCCCTTCAATTTTTTCGGCACTTCATCCCGGTCAATCCCGTAAGCCGATTTTCCGTTTATTTTCACAATCTTGTCCCCGGGCATAAGCCCCAGCCGCTCAGACGGCGAACCGGCAATCGGGGAGATTACTGTGATATACCCGTCGATCACATCAAACTGAATACCAATCCCTTCGTAGTGCCCGCTGAAATTTTCCTTATTGCGCTCCACCGTTTTTGGTTCGATGTAAATACTGTGCGGATCCAATTTGGACAGCATTCCCGAAATTGCCCCGGCAAACGCCTCTTCCCAATTGATATCTTCCACGTAGTAATTCTTCAAATCCTGCACTACGGTCAGGAATTTTTTTATCTGTATTCTGCTGTCATCCTGAATATTCGCAATCAGATCGTGATTGATAAAAAAACCGATTGATCCGAATATGATCAGAATGGCAATAATGAACAGTGGTGTTCTTTTATTTTCTCCCATAAATATTTCCTCCTGATAAACATAAACCCCGGTAAAGAAATGTAAATAGCCTGGACTGACACTTCTTTACTCAATGTGCAGAGCCGGTTATTTTTTAAACCCGCTAATTTTCATTTGTAATAAAACGTTCCACTTTTTGTTTAGTTCAATCCGATAGGAGAATAAAATGGTCGAACTCTGGTAAACCCTTTCGAATCCGCCCTCGGAAAGTGAAATGGTTTCGATGGGGAAGCGCCAGATTTTCGCCGCAACATCGCTTCTCAAATCGACCCGTATATTATTATACTCATCCACAATTCCCAAATGATTTTTTTGATTGATTTCGCCCCGCGAGGCAAGGTTGCGCCGGGGAAGGATTTCATCATCACAGAAATAGTAGCGATCATCGGTATACCCGGCTAACATCCCGAAATTAAACTCCACCCCGAACCAGAGCGGTACCTTCGCCGGCGAATCCGTTTGCAAACGATAGGAAACACTGATTTCGGAATTTTCACGCGGCACCCGAATTTGCTTTGCGATTCGAAGCGGCACCTCCTGATCCGCATATTTTACTTTTCCTTCCCGCATCAGTTCAATAATCAAGGCGTCCCGTTGGCGGGTTTTCTTCGCCAGTTGGTATTCACCGTTTACAAAATCTCCCACTTCCGCGTAATCGACCGCCTGAAATTTTTCAATTGTCGTATCATCCGCCAGAAAATGATCGATCAGGGATTTTCGTTCGTAGAAATCGTAATGTAAATATTTTTCCAGCCCCTCTTCTTTGCTGGTAACTAAATCGTGAATACTGGCGACCTGCTCCCGGTCGGAACCGGTATTTTCCTTTGCCTGCGCCATTTCCCATAGTTTATGATGATAGCCTTCTTCCCGGCGGGTTAAAGTATTTAACAGATTAAAATTTGCCGGCAGGTAATCCAATTCGCATATTCTGCCGCCCTTTGCCGGCTCAATGCACAGGTTCAGGTTCGGGGTTTCCAGCAGAACCTCCTGGTAGCCGTCCTGGTTGTAGTCGGTTTCTACAAGGTTCAGCTTGTTTTCCGTACCTTCCACCTTTCGCAGCAGCTTGTCTGCGGTGATCAGTTCATGGTAAATCGCATGGCGAATATGCCCCAGGTACAATCCCCCGAAAACCCCGTGCCAGTAAGGACAGTTACACTGCCCCGCCCAGATGTGATCCAGCGCCTGATCAATTAGCGGATTGTCAGATTTTTGTTTTAGAGACCAGGCTTTCCGGCTCAGGTAAAGCATTCGCTTGTGCATCTGGTTCGATTCTGGATATTTTGCCAGAAAATTCCGCCAGAAACCGCCTCTTACAAAAACGGCGTACTGGTTATACACCTGGTGTTCTTTCAGGTAATGCTCAAACTCTTCGTATTTTCGAAATGCATCCGATGGCAGCGACCATTGCATCATTTCCGCGTAAGAAGCGGTGGGCAGGTACACCCGCCCCAGGGGTTTCAACCGATTTATTGCTTCGGAAAAATGCAAAACATTAATCCAGCTCCGGTTTTCTTGAATCAAGTGAAAAAAATTCTCCAGCCATCCGCGCCGGAACACCAGGTCATGCGTTCCGGGCCACACACCGAATTTTTCGCCATCATCGGCAAACACAATTAATCGATCTTCCGCTTCGCTGGCAATCTCCCGCAAGTAATTGAGCGTCTCCTGCGGATCCTGGAAGGGAATGGTGTAGCGCAGTTTCTGGCTGATCGGGAAAATACGCAGCGGATAACCGGTATCTTCGGTTATGTAGTAACCCAGCAAATCTTCATCGTGCAAACCGGAATATTTGAAATGGGCGTCATCGATTACCGAATACCGCATTCCCGCTTTATGCAATGTCGATGGTAATCCGGGTTCCCACACCCGCTCGGCAAGCCACATACCTTTCGGTTCTTGTTTTAAATGATCCTTCACCCAACGCGACTGTTTCCGAATTTGCCCGATGCGGTCTTCTTCCGGGATTACCGCTCCCATTTTTTTTAACTGCCGGATGTGCCCGGGATAATGCGTCCGTATCCACTCCAGCCGGCAACATCCAGAAAAGGCTGGTAAGCTTTATGGTACGCTTCATCAAAAACAAAATCGAAATTCCCCACCGGTTGATGGCAATGGATTCCGAATGCAAAATTTATTTTCTTCATCTCCTGGTTCCTAATCGTTTCCCGTTTTCATTATCACGGTAGCAATACTGCTGCGGTAATCACCGTTGTCCAAATACCGTTTTTATCTCCCCGTGCCGTCTGGGTAATATTGCGTGTCCGGACAATTTTGCCGCTAATCTTCCACAATTCCTTCTTGGTATCGTAACTCAAATCCGGATCGAAATCCACGCCTAAAATAGTTGCCAACATGGTAGCAGCTAAATCTTCGGCATATTCGCCCGCTTTTTTACCGGTTTGTCCAAAACTGTAGTGCTCGGATAAATAACCGTACATCCTGCGGTCAGCCGGAATTGCCACTCCCACCGATGCGGCAATAAGCCGATTAGGTTCGTT
>MVCZ01000034.1 GCA_002049825.1 Candidatus Zhuqueibacterota bacterium 4484_188 | reverse complement strand
ACGGTAACGCCTTCCTTTGAGTTAGAGGAACGGAAGGGCGAGCGAATCCGGTTTGTCGGGTGGTTAGTCACCAGCCGGCGGGTGAAAACCAAAACGCAGGAATACATGAAATTCATCACCCTTGAAGACCGCTACGGGTTGTGCGAAGCGGTGATGTTTCCCAAAGTGTACAGCCGTTTCGGGCACCTGGTAAAGGGGTACGGTCCCTACCTCATCAGCGGCAGGGTTCAGTCCCGCCTGCCGGGCGAAGCTAACCTGTTAGTGGAAGAATTAGCGGTGGTGGCGTTGAGTAAGCCGGAGTTGGAGGGGAAATTCCAAAAGCGTCTGAGCCAATCTATTGTTTAAATCGGGTAGCAGTATTTATCTTAAAAAACATGAAATTTTTCTGGGGAGTTATGGGAGGTAGCATCCGGGATTTTGAACAATTGGAAGAAACCATGTGTTTCCCTATCCTTCATCTTTTTGCAACAGTTTTTCGACCCGGAATTTTCGCGCCATTTCGAAGGCTTTTTTCTCGCCATACTTTTCAATGGAGAAAAAGCGGGTTTTGTTCTTGCCGTTTTCTTTGAAAGAAACCCTGAAAGCTTTGTAGGTTTTGGTAGCTTTTTTCCGAACAATTTTTTGTATTCCCACAACCCCGGTATTATTCCGCTTGTTCACTGTTACTACCACACCTTTGGGAACGCCAACTTCCTCTGTTTGTTTTCCGCCAATCTTTTTTATAATTGCTTTCATTTCTTTCTTGTACCAGCTTTTTGCCATTTGAAAAGCCTTCCCTCGTCCGCCATTTTTCCGGTCGGCGAAAAATTTACTTTTTATCTCGCCATGATAGCGAACCCTTACATACCACCCGTAATTATTCTTTTCCGGTTGCTCGATACGCGAAACACCTTTGGCTTTGAAAATAGTCATCTTAAATTATTTGCTCCGTCATTTTTTTACAAGGAACATACTGACATAGCACCTAATACGGTAAGTAAGAAAAACTATTCTACTACAAAAAAGAAATGTTTTTGAATTTTGTCGAAGGAACTTTTACCATCAGTTCCTTCTTTGTTTTATCAAAATGAATATAATAACTTCTGTGGAAATTATCCAGGGTGAACTTCTTTCCATTTAAATTTATTCCCCCGGGTAAACTTTTAACATTTAAAATACGCAAGGTAAATTCTTTTATAGAACCGGTAAATTCATTGTGGATAATTTCGCGCTTTACCTGAAAACCATCATGTAACGGAAGAATCGTAAAACGGCTCAATCTATATTTTCCCCGCAGGTAGTCCATTGTTTCTCCATCGTCTTCATATAAAGCAACCGAACCGCTGTCTCTCGGAAATACCAGCAGGGTGAGCTTTTCCATTGCTTTCTGTGAACTCCATTGAACCATTTCGTTCCACAGGGGCAAAATGCCACCCGCCTTGAGAAAAACAGGTAGTTCCTCTAAAGGGGCATCTACGATGATATCGGCTGGTCCGTTATAGACTTTATTTTGGGCAAGGTCAATCCATTTTCCTTCGGGTAAATAAAGCTTACGCAGATATTGATTTTCACGGGTCACCGGCGCAATCAGCACATTTCGCCCCAGCAGAAATTGTTGTTGCGTATCCCAGCCGTAGCAGCGTTCATCTTGTTGAAACTGCCAGAACATCGGGCGTACAATCGGTGCGCCGCTCCGGTGCGATTCCCACAAGAGACTGTACAAATACGGAATCAGCCGGTAGCGCCATCGCAAGGTTTTCCGGTTGATTTTTTCGATTTCCTCACCAAATGACCACGGTTCCTGATCTTCAGAACCGTAATGGGTGTGGGTTCTGAAAAAAGGCGTTACCGAACCAACCTGCATCCAGCGGGCAAAAAGTTCCGGCCTGGGATGCCCGATAAATCCACCGACATCCATTCCGGCAAAAGAAACCCCGGATAACCCCAAGCCCTGCAACATGCGAATCCCCAGTGCGAGATGTTCCTCGCTGGCAACATTGTCACCGGTCCACACGGTGGTAAATCGCTGCTCACCGGCAAATCCGGCACGGGTGATGATAAACGGACGCTGATTGGGACGAAGTGACCGATTTCCTTCATAAGCTGCTTTTGCCATCAGGAAACCGTAAAGATTGTGCATTTTCTTTTGGGAAGAATGCAAGCCATCGTCATCAAAAATCACTTCCTCCGGGAAAGCACGTCCCCACACTGCCGGTTCGTTCATATCATTCCAGAAGCCGGCAATCCCCTCCCCAAGCAAACCGGCAAATAAACCGCCCCACCATTTGACGGTGGCTGCGCGGCTGAAATCCGGGAAATAAGAAACACCAGGCCATACTTCCCCGCGGAACACCTCACCGTCCGGGTATTTGAGAAAATGGTTTCCGGCTATCCCCTGCTTTGCCACAAAATAACTACTGTCTGCTTTCACGCCCGGATCGATGATTACCACGACTCTGAACCCCATTTTTCGCAGTCTCTCTAACATTCCGTCCGGGTCTGGGAAACGATTTTTATCCCAGGTAAAAACCCGGTATCCGTCCATATAGTGAATATCCAGGTAAATGACATCTGCCGGAATCAGTTTATCCCGAAAAGTTTCCGCTAATCTCAGTACTTCCGACTCGGGATAGTAACTCCAGCGGCATTGCTGATAACCCAATGCCCAGCGAGGCCACATTGGTGTTCTGCCGGTTAACTCTGTGTAATCCCTAACTACTTTTCGTACCTGCGGTCCATAAATAAAAAAGTAGTCCAGATTCCCTTTTATCGCGGAGAAAGAATAGTAACGCAAATTCCCCGCACCCATGTTAAAATAAGATCGATAGCTGTTGTTGAAATAAATACCATACGCCCGGTTTTCGCGCATACCGATAAAAAACGGGATTGACTGGTAAATCGGATCATGGTTGGCGCCGTAACCGGGAACATCGCTGTTCCACATTTCCCACTGAACACCACGTTTATTCAGATTGCCGGTTTTCTCTCCCAAACCAAAGAATTTCTCATCCGGAGAAATCGTTTTCCAGCAGCGCACTTCTGCCCCGTCCCAGCCCATACCAAAAGCAGGATCGTCCCGATTAATAATCCGCCCGGCTGTATCGAGTACCATTAAACGACAGGGTATTTTCGAGATAATTAATTGAAGGGCAGCAGATTGAATCTGAAGATGGTCAGCGTTTTCATTTACTTGCAGCGCCACAGGTTCCCACTGTGTTTTGTAAATGGGATAGGTCAGTGTAGGTAAAAACACCCCGTTTCTTCCCAGGGTAACCCGAAACATGCCGGGTTTCTGAAACCGAATTTTTAACAGGTTATTATTCTGGCAGGTAAGTAATAAACCGCTTTCTATCCGTTCAACTTTTTGAATGTTACCCAAAAAAGAGTAATTTGCACGCGCACCAACCGGGAACATTATCAAGTAAACTAGCGAAAGTACCGAAACAATTCTTGCGGAAACTTTTTTCATTTCTTTTTTGTTTTTTCGTCGCCGGTTTTCAACCACTACGTGAAACCGGTTCTTTTAATAGCAAAGCATTAGAGAAGCATACGGATCGGTCAAAAGGGAGAAAGGGTTCGTTGGCTGAATTGTTTTTTCGAACCGGCTTTGAGACATCTTAAAAATCCATCTGACCGGCAAAACGATTCAATTAAACTACCCGATTCCCGTTCTCAGGGTCGAAGAAAAATATTTTATCCAGATCCAGGACAACTTGTATTTTATCTCCTATGCGATACATCTTCTCAGGCGGCATTCTCATGCAATAGCTTTTTCCCTTTTCACTAAAATAGACAAAAATTTCATTACCAATCGGTTCTACCACATCTGCCTGGATTTCCTGCACCGTGCTGAATCTTTTTTCTTTCGCGAACGATACATCATAAATGTGTTCGGGGCGAACGCCTAAAATGAGTTTTTGCGAATGATAGGTTTTCAATGGAACCTGAAGTCGTTCCGGCAAATCGATGTGAAATAATCCGGAAACGAATTTTAATCCGCCATTTTCCTGCAAACTGCCTTCGATGAAATTCATTGCCGGGCTGCCGATAAATCCCGCTACAAATTTATTCGCAGGATTATTGTATAAATTCAACGGCGAATCTACCTGTTGAATTACTCCGTCTTTTAACACCACAATTTTATCGCCCATAGTCATGGCTTCAATCTGGTCGTGGGTTACGTAAACCATGGTGGTTTTCAATCGATGGTGCAGCCGGTTTATTTCGATGCGCATTTGCACCCGCAACTTTGCATCAAGGTTAGAAAGCGGTTCATCAAACAAGAACACTTTTGGCTTGCGCACAATTGCCCGACCTACCGCTACCCGCTGTCGCTGTCCGCCAGAGAGTGCTTTGGGTTTTCTATTGAGATAATTTTGAATATCCAGAATTTCAGCCGCTTCGGTCACACGCTTTTTGATTTCTTCCCTGGGAAACTTGCGCAGCTTCAGACCAAATGCCATGTTGTCGAAAACACTCATGTGCGGATAAAGGGCGTAATTCTGGAAGACCATGGCGATATCCCGATCTTTCGGCGGAATATTATTCACCACTTTGCCATCGATGCGTATTTCCCCGGATGTAATATCTTCCAGCCCGGCAATCATGCGCAAAAGCGTCGATTTCCCGCAACCGGACGGTCCCACCAGAACGACAAATTCCTGGTCGGCTATTGAAAGACTGGCTTCCTGTATAGCGGTTACACTTCCTTCATAGACCTTAGATACATTTCTTAATTCTAATCCTGCCAAATGTCATCTCCTTCCTATTAAGACCAATTTGAATTTACAACCGGAAATCAACAAAAACAATAAACCTGATTATCCAACCATGACATTCTCCGGTGGATATTCGTAATGATACACTTCTTTCGGAGCGGTTATCGCCAGAGATATGGTCAATGCTCCCAGGCGTCCGAAAAACATGGTGAGAATAATCATCATTTTTCCGGCATCACTCAATAGGGGTGTAATCCCCCTGGAAAGCCCTACTGTTCCGAATGCTGAAAAGGTTTCAAACAAAATATCGATAAAGGGTAAATTTTCGGTGAGACTAAGCACCAGCGTCGTCAGAAAAACAAAGCTCAATGAATAGAGAATGATTACCAGGGCACGATTTAACACTGCAAAAGGAATATTCTTCTTGTAAATCTCAATCCGCTTCCTACCCCTAATAATCGATCCCACGCCGGCGAAAAGCACACCAATAGTAGTGGTTTTAATGCCTCCCCCGGTAGACCCCGGCGAAGCGCCAATAAACATCAGCACCAGAAAGAGCAGAACCGTGGGGATAGAAATCAATCCTATGTCGACTGTGTTAAAACCGGCGGTGCGGGTAGTTACCGACTGAAAAAACGCATTTAATAGTTTTTCAGACCAGCTTAGTCCCAGCAAGGTGTTATTATTTTCTGCAAAAAGAAAAAAAAGGAACCCGACAAGCAACAGAATTCCTGTAATTCGCAGCACCAGCCGGGACTGCACTTTCAGCCACCGACCTGAACCCGGAGCTGAGCTTAACCGCAGGCTCATGAGATTGACCAGCACCGGGAAACCTAATCCTCCTACAATAATTAATCCGGAAATTGTTAACATCACCAGGTAATTCGATTTGTATTGCATGAAACTATCGGAGTACAAAGAAAAGCCGGCATTACAGAATGCAGAAATGGAATGAAAAATTGAGGTATAAATATGCCGACCGAGACTTACCGGTTCACCACTCATTCCCCAAAATAACAATAATGCACCAAGAATTTCCAGGACAAAAGTGAACAGAACCGTCGACGCTAACACTTTTGAGATAAGCCCTAAATTTTCATAGTTCAGCATATCCCGCAGCATGGACTTTTCGCGCAGGCTGATGTTACGCCGCAAAATGAGCGCAAAGAAAGAGGCATAGGTCATTAACCCCAATCCGCCGATTTGGATTAACATAAGAATAATCAATTGTCCCATCAGGCTGAAATGGTGCCCGGTATCGACGACAATTAAGCCGGTAACAACAATATATATTTTGGTAATCTGGATAATCTCTTTTTCACCCAGAAAACTTCCAAACAATTTTAACCCGGTTACCCTGATAAATAAAGCCGTTTCGGCGATCACCAACAAAACCAATAAGTAATCAAACCAGTGACCTTTTAAATATGTCAGACGATTTGTAGCAAATAAAATCTTTACTAATGCCTGAATCACAAAATACCAGATTATGATGACATCCAGCCGGTGAACAAATAACTCCATTCTTGGGGACAAATAAAAGCCATATTCGGCGACCAACGAAACAATTGCTAAAACGGAACAATTGCTAAAACGGAGATTGGTATCATCAGCCGTTCCAGCACACTTCTAAGTGGAATAAACTTATCTTCTATCATAAATTTTCCTGAGCATTCAAATTTCCCAAATTTAACTGCATGAAAGAATATAAAGCAAGTGAATCCGATTTTTAAACAATAGAAAACAAGGTTGATATTTTAGAACTGTTTATTAACTGAAGTCTCTTTGA
>MVCZ01000033.1 GCA_002049825.1 Candidatus Zhuqueibacterota bacterium 4484_188 | reverse complement strand
TCCTGGGGCACGGAAATTTCCATGTTTGTCGATCTGAAGAAATTCTCGAAATCCATTCATGGAGATTTAAACTGCATCGATTGCCACCAGGATCTGGAGGGAGTGAAAGATTTTCCTCATGAAGAAACATTGCAGCCGGTAAACTGCGCTAACTGTCACGAAGATGTGGCAAACGAGTATTCCCGGAGTATGCACGGATTAAAATTTGTTCACATGGAAAAATTGGCGCCGAAATGCTCAGATTGTCACGGAACACATAATATTTTACCCACCGACGATCCGAGCTCAACCACCTATTTCCAAAATTTGCCAAACACCTGCGGCGACTGCCATGAATCCCTGGGTACCGGGAAAGAAGGGAATGTGAAACAACCGCGCGTTCGTTCGGAATATTTACTTGGGGTGCATGGCAAGATGGTTCTGGACGGGAACGATGCCGCTCCCACGTGCGATAATTGTCACCCGGCTCACAGTATCCGCAAACGAATTGATCCGCAATCGACTATTTTCAAGCTGAATATTGGCAAAACCTGCGGCACCTGCCACATTGATGAATTGCAGGATTTCAGCGAATCGATTCACGGCAAAGCATTACAGCACGGTATATTGGAATCTGCCACCTGCACCGATTGCCACGGTGAGCACAAAATTCTTTCACCTGATTCAGCCCATTTTTCGGCTGCCCACGATGCGTGCATCAACTGCCACAACGACACAAAATTGATTAAAAAATACGGGCTGCCAGCGACGGTTGTTTCTACATACGAGGATTCTTACCACGGGCGTTCGGTACGGTTAAAGAGAAAAGGTTCTGCTACCTGCGCCAGTTGTCATGGCTATCACGATATTCATTCTGCCGAAGATCCATTTTCCAGCGTGAACAAAGCAAACCTGGTGAAAACCTGCAGCAAGTGTCACAAGAACGTTACCGAATCCTTTGCCAACAGTTACACCCACGAAGCCATGCTCATCCAAGGGAACCCGATAAATTACTATATCACCCTTATCTATATAATCCTCATCGGTGGCGTGATCGGAGCAATGTTTCTGCACAACCTGATTATCTTTATCAAATATATCAAATACAAGAGAAAAGATGAAAAACAATTTTATGTGGTACGTTTCAAACCGGCAGAAGTCTTACAGCATGCGCTCCTGATGCTTTCTTTCACCACGCTGGTAATCACCGGTTTTGCCCTGCGTTTCCCGGATGCCTGGTGGGTTAAAATTTTGGAGTGGATGGGAATCAATGAAGTTTTGCGCGGTCTCATCCATCGGGGAGCAGCAGTAGTGTTAATAGCGACGTCCACATTTAATCTTTATTATATTATTGCCACCAAACGCGGCAGGCATCTTTTGAAGCAGATTATGATCAAATTGCAGGATATCCCGGAAATTATCCAAACACTGAAATATTACCTTGGCTTAAGCAAACGGAAACCGCAGTACGAGGAATTCGATTATACCGAAAAAGTAGAATATTGGTCACTGGTCTGGGGTAATATCGTGATGGGCGTAACCGGTATTATCCTGTGGTTCCCGACACTGGTCACCGGTTTTGCCCCAAGTTGGTTTTGCCCCAAGTTGGACGGTACGAGCCGCTGAGCTGATTCACTATTACGAAGCCATTTTGGCAACCCTGGCAATTCTTATTTTCCATCTGTTCTTCGTTATTCTCCATCCCGAGCAATACCCCATGAACTTGTCATGGCTAACCGGAAAAATGTCGCTAAAGATGTCGCTAAAGGCGGCAATCCGCAAACATCCTAAATGGATTGAAAGATTGCTCCGGGAAAAAGAAGACGTGGAACTGTTACCCGAAGTCATCCGGGCGAATTGCTTAACCCTGTCGGATGTCGATAATTTCATGAAATTCGGCGGGAAGAAATGAAAAAAGGGAAAGTATATTAACCGGTCAACCACATTTAACCCGGAATACAGCGATAAAGACCCGGTTCACTGCAATCGGGTCTTTATCATTTTAGATTCTTACATTTTTTGCACTATAATGAGAGAAGGCAGATGAGAAGGTTAATTTTTTTTCTGGTTTTGGGAGAGTACCTCGGTTAACTTTTTCGACACGGTATTTACTGTGAATGGTTTGGGCAACACCCCTGACACACCGCTTTTTATAATCTGATCTATTCCTTTTCTTTCGGAGTAACCGCTGCAAATTACTATTTTTACCTCGGGATTCACTTTTTTCAGCTCATGGAAGGTCTTATAGCCATCCCATTCCGGCATTATATAATCCAATATAACCAAATCGATTTCTGATTTTCTTTTCCGGAAAACTTCAACTGCCTCTTTTCCCCCCGCCACTACCACTGCTTTATAGCCCAGCAATTGCAGCAAGACATCAAACACGTCACGGATGCCTTCTTCGTCGTCAACCACTAAAATAGTTCCGCTGCCGGTGTCGGGAGCGGTTTTGGATTCGACTTTTCTCATTTCCGGTTGAGCAGTGCTGGCAGGGAAGAACAGGTGAAATGTGGTGCCCTCATTTTCTTTACTCTGGACGTAAATGACCCCATTATGATTTTTTATAATACCATACACAATACTCAATCCCAGACCGGTTCCCTGCCCACGCTCCTTGGTGGTGAAAAAGGGATCGAAAATATGTTCCCGAATATGTTCGGGAATACCCGGTCCGTTGTCCCGGATGGAGAGCGAAACATATTCTCCCGGACGGAAAGCGGGGTCAATCTTGAGGAAGTGCTTATCTATCTTAACATTTTTGGTTTGTATTTGCAACCATCCTTTTCCATTCATGGCGTCGTTTGCATTAATAATCAGGTTAATCAGCGCCTGAACGATTTGATTGGGGTCTCCATCAACCGGTTTCAGGTCAGTTGCCAGCTTGAACTTCAAATCAATATCGATGGAAATTGATTTCTTAAACAGGTCTTTACTGTTTTCAATCAGGGTGTTCAGGTCAAAGCAAGTGGGTTGGTATTTATCCGGGCGGCTGAAACTGAGCAGTTGCCGGGTGAGGTGGCTGGCACGCTCCGCCATGTTATATATAATTTCAGCCCGTTTACCAGTCTCCGCATGACCGGGTTCCATCATAATGAGTTCCGCACTGGGTGTGATGGCACCAAGAATATTGTTGAAATCATGCGCAATGCCGGCAGTCAAAGTGCCAATAGTTTCCAACTTCTGAGACTGCACTAGCTGGTTCTCCAACAACTTTATTTTGGTAACATCGGAGAGAACTCCCAGAATGGCGCCGTTTCCCTGAAAAGAAACGTGGGAAAAATAACCAAGACAATGTATTTCTTTCCCCGCTTTGTCGATCAGTTTTATTTCGTGTTCTGAATTTTTAAGCTTCGCTTTCAGGCTGACTCGGGTGTATTTTTTAACCGCTTCATGAAAATCGGGATGAATAATGTTCCACACCGAAAGCCGCTCCAGTTCATCGGCACGATAACCAGTCATCCGGATGATTTTTTCATTATACAATTTCAGTTGATTGTCCTGGAAAATAAACCCGCCCAGCGGCAGACTGTCAAATAAGGTTTTATAATTTTTCTCCGATTCTTTGATTTTTCGGATTAACTGCAGTTTTTCCAGGAGGACTGAAATTTGTTGGAGATACAGATCAAAAAAGTAGCGGTCCTGGTCGCTGAATGGTGTATTTTCTTCAAAATTATCCAGGTTGATGAGGGCAAATGGTTTTTTATGTAAAAACAATATCCCGCTTAGCGTGCTTTTAATTTCCTCCAGTCGACCGTATTCGGCGAGGCATTTATATGCTTCGGCACTCAGCAATTTCTTTGCTTCTTTCTTGATTGCCGGAATTTCCTGAATGAAGGATTGCCCGGCAAGCATTTGTAACTGGCGGCTCTGCTTTATGTACTTTTGCGGATATCCTTTGAATAACAGAATCTGTTTTAATTTTTCAATTTCATAACCGCGCACCGCCGCAAAGCGCATTCCCTCTTTTTCGATTCTGATAAAACTACCGGCGCTGGCGGTGGGTACAAGGTTCAGGGCAAAATCGAGAATCTTTTGGCTAATCTGATTATTATCCTCGTTCGACATCATTTTTTTCTGAATTTCAACCAGTAGTTTGACCCGGTTTTCAAATTCGGTTTGCATCTTTTCTGAAAGTGCAGGCGAGGTCAGTTCCTGGAAAATGACCAGATACCGCTCAGGATGATTTTCTTTGGGCAATTTCCGAACACACAATCGCATCGGTTTTATCTCTGCTTTGCCATTGTCCAAATAAATATTCTCTTCCGCCGACTTAAGCAGTTGTGAAAAATTCTCAAATTGTTTTTTCCGGCTGCCCAGTACATATTGCCACAAGCCGGTTTTGAGAAATGCGCGCTTTTCTATGTTGAGCAATTTTTGAAATTCGGAATTCGCCTGAACAATCCGACCGGACTGATCGGTGCTCACAACCGGCTGCGGGAGAAACTCGATCGCAGCGGAAACCGAATTTTCCGGTAAATCATTCTTGTTTGTTTTTTCCGGCGGCGCTTTAACGGAGGAGATTATCCCGCTAATGCGGGTAGGGTCTCCGTTAATATTATACTCAATATGTCCGGTTTCCAGAATGCGAATCCATTTGTCTTCCCTGTTTCGAATCTGGTAATTCAGTTCATATTGCGACTGTTTCTTTTCATAAACCGATCGGAAAATTTTATTCAGTTTTCTAAACTCATCCGGCTGAAGCAATGTTTTCCAGTCGTTCCCGGTGAGAATTTTCTGGGGAGGAACCGGAAAATTTCTGGCAAAATACGCGTTCACTAGTGTTTTAGATTGGAAGCGGGGACCTGTAGTATAAAATAAACCGACCGGGATTTGATGCAGTGCTTCGGAGAAAGAAAAACCGGCTTCGGCTTCTTCCAATTGTGCCTGAAGCGAAAAACTTTGCCTGACAAAGGTGGTAACGTCGTCGAAGCGGTTGAGCATGTCTTTCATTTGAACTTCAACCATTGTTCCCGAATCAGCCGGGTTTATTGCCAGATCGACCAGCCGGTCACGCAGCCCGGTTAACATCAGCAAAACATTTTGCTCGGAAATGTTTTGCTCACGGAACTGCTGTATCAGTTGATCGAGTAATTGAAAATGCTGGTAGGAATCTTTTCCTTCGATCGAATCAATTAGTGATTGGTAAAATTGGAAAAGAATCTGCCGGTTAAGCTGACCCTGGTACTGAACAATTTCGAGTATTTCCTGAATATCCTTAAACCAGTTGTCAAAAAGTTTCTGGCGAAATGTTTCAGGCTTTATCCGGGTATCGGCTTCATCCATGATCGTAGAGCTAACAGCCATGTTAAGCGACTCACCTTATAAATTATCGTTTTTTCCCGTCCTACAAATGATCATTATCGAAGCGATTTTGTTAAACTTAACAACTGGGTAAAATAGAATGGGGTTTTAGGAATAAAAGTATTCCATTCTCCCTTCGGGACGTACCGACTCAGAAAAGCCTATTTTCTCGCCAGTGATTAGGCAAGCTCATTTCGAATCTCACGGTAAACCGAAACCAATATAAAATTTAAGAATAATTGAAATTTGAGAATGGGAATTTTCGCTCTCTCCGGTTTCCGGCTATTTGTTACCAATAAAAAAGCCTCTCGGGAATAAATCCGGAGAAGCCTGAGAAAGGTTATGTCAGATCAATAAATCAGAGTTGTCTTTGCACGTGCTGAACCACCAGGTTAATAATGGATTTGAGCGTATCGAAGACGCATTCAGTTTCTTCTCCAGCATGGCAATCGATTCGGCGTTGGGTAAATCCCTCTTGTTGTATTGGATTACCCAGGGGAAAGTTTCCAGGGAAAAGCCTGAAGACATCAGGTTTTTTTCCAGGTCTAAGAGTGTCTCAATATTACCCTCCATGCGGTCGCGTTGCGAGTCGGCAACAAAAACAATTCCATCCACACCATTTAAAATAATTTTGCGACTGGAAGCGTAATAAACCTGTCCGGGCACCGTGTAAAGATTGAACTTTGGTTTTTTCCCTTTTATCCGCCCAACTTCAATTTGCATAAAGTCAAAGAAAATGGTTCGGTCTTCTTTTGTTTTCAAAGTTACCAATTCACCGGTAAGTGAAGGATCAAGTTTCGAGTGAATATATTCCAGGTTGGTGGTTTTTCCACTCATACCCGGTCCGTAATACACGATTTTTAAATTAATTTCTTGCAAAGCCCAATTGATAAACATTCCACATCCTCGCCAGTTTCTTAAACAAAATGAATTGTAGGTGAATTATTTAAACGACTCGTCTAACATGTCACCAAGCATGGTGGAGAAGTCTTTATCGATAATTTTGCTGGCATCGTCTCCCTGTTCGCTTTCTTCAAAAATCTTCAGCAAACTCTGGATTGCTTTCTTGGTGTAGATTCGGACCAGCCCTAAGGTGACACTTACATCGAAGACAACCACCAGGAAAAAGTTGTCGCCAATATTTGAGAGGTAGACATTTCGTTTATCGCCCTCATGAAACAAGAGTTTGAACTTGGCATCCTCGCCCACCAGCTTCGCCATTTCCGATGTCGCAGCAAAATCGCTTGCCGCCAGTGCGCTCAGTATGGCGGTATTGATATCTTCGGTGTTTCCCCTTTGGGTAATCAATTGTCCGCTGATGTCCGCCAACAGGATGGTAAAGGCTTTGGTTTTTGCGGCAAGTTCGGATAGCACTTTGGTGATTTCATCAAATTGCTGGGCGGTCAGAATTACCTGGCGGCTCCCGTCTTTTAATTTTTTTACCTGAACCATGGAACCCTCCTTTATAATTTGTGTGTCCCGATTTGTTACATATCTCAGCGATTTCTTAATCGCTCAATGGAAGTCTTCAGACTTTCCCTCATTCGCTCTATGGCTTCACCAAGTATTCCGATTTCATTTTTCGTTTTCACCTGAACCGGAATATTAAATTCTCCCATGCTGATCTTCGAGGCCGTTTCCGTCAAATAGGCAATAGGCCTGTTTATTTGTAATGTAATAATAAAAACCGCTAAAATGATAGCTAAAAATGTGCCGATGAAGAAAACCAATCCTATCCGAAAAATCGTTTCTTTCACTTTTTCATCCACCGCTGATTTCTTCATCCCGATTCTTACAAACCCCAACAAACCTTCCTTCACCGGCTGTAGGATATCGAATACGGCAATATTTTGCGAGACAATTTGAATCACCTTCACCGAAAACCCTTTGGTGGAGTTCTCGTTGTACATGTTGGCGTGCACCAATTCCGACGGTATTTTCCCATTGTAGGTGTCGGTTTTTACCTGGTTGTTGAAATCTTCAATCAGGATATACTCGATGCTGGAATAATATTTGTATTTTTCAATCATAGTTTTCAGGGCAACAATATCATCCTCAATCAGTTTCTCTGCCGCAAGTTCAGCTACATTTTCGGCAACAATTCTTCCTTCTTCAATAATCGAGTCGGTTAAAATTTTATCTACATACCGGTAGGTAACCAGCAAAATCACCGAGCTAAAAACAATGGCACCGACGAGTATTAATAGGGTAATTTGCCAGCGCAGGCTGTGATATTTTTTGTTTTTCATCTCGCTAAAATATAATCCTTTATTTTCGATAAAATATTTTTTTGAAATTGATACTGTTTATCCGGGTTCGAAATGTGATTCGTCAGAAAATCAATCATAATACCTAAACTTGCCCTATCAAACTTGTCCCGGGTTTTTCCCATCTCCTGCAGCACATCTTCCAGTAAAATACTGGCGACAGGTCCCATTACCAGCGTGAGTTCGTATTCGATGTTATCGAATATCTCTGCAGGGAGGTAATGTTCGCTCCGGGACAGATTGACTAAATCTAACAATCCTTCATTAGTTAAATTACTGAATATTTCCTTTGCTTCACTCTTACTCAGGGATAATATGCCGGCAATTTCGCCGACGCTTTTTTCGCCGTCCAACTGGGTAACCACTGCCCACTCCAAATGCAGCAGTTTAACCTCTTTAGGCGACCGGGAACTACTGAGCCGAAACACCATGTATTCGCTTATCTCATCCGGACTCATAAAAATAATACTCAAATATGTTAGCAGTAAAATTAAACATGCACTCCGTTCAAATATAAATGATTCTTACCGCTCTCCAAAGTAGCTAAATTTTTCAATATTTCTGTGTGATAAAATGGTTATTGGCGGCAAAGCCTTTTTCCCCGGGCATGAATTGATTTTTCCGCTATTTCCCTGCCCGAAGATTCTTCTCAGGACGTTTTCTCCAGGATGTTCAATTTGGTTAAATATTCTTCTTCTACATCATCTATTAATTCCTTAGCCAAAATGTTGGTGTTGCCCGAAGTTACTTTCCGAACAATTTTTTGAAGTTTCCGGGACTCCCGGTAATCGCCCAAACCGACATTCACAATCAGCCGGATAAGGGTAATTTCCACTTTCACCTTAGCAACGACAACGAGAAGAAAATCCGGGTGGTGCCGGCAATACAATTGTCCTTTTTCATATTTCAGTACAACCTCTTCCAGTATAAGGTTGCTGCGTTCCCCTGCCTGGCAAATTTGCAGGCTATTTAATCCCAGGTCCTGGAAGACCTGTGAGTTAATATGTGAACGTGTCCAGCTATCGAGCAGCTTGTTATCGTTACTGAAAACGGCGACTGCTTCCACACCTTCTATTTTAAGTAAGTTTTTAAAAAGCTCGGCTATCATTTGTAATCCTGGAAAATTTCTTTGATCAAGGTCAGCGTATCGGGTGTGCCACTCTCCGGGGGTAAATTTGAAATTTGCGTGTTCACCTCCTGAATGATTTTTCCCACCTTAATTTTCCCCCTCCGCCGGGAAGGAATCTGTTGTATGGTATGGGTTAAACTCTGTACCATACCGTCGTAAAAATCGGAAATCAGAATAAGATTGTGCACCACAAACCGGTTGTTTTTCCACTCAATATACCCGCTGATGGAATCCAGAAACGGAAAGTTCGCCGAATATTCGTTTTTCACAATCTGCCACATTTCCAGAAAATCTGTCTTCTTTAAAACCCGGTTGATTTCCTGACGCAAGCTGTTTAACAACACATTCCAGTATTCCAATGCAGGTGTATTGAGGTTGGGAATCAGCATTACCTTGGTTTCCTGGATATGCTCGACCTGACTATTCCAGAAAATGCGGATGGATGATTGAATCAGTCTGCTGAACTCAATCAGTTTCGAGAATACAATTTCTCCGGAGACAATTCTTCCGGTTGTGGACATGATCACCGATTCAATGGGAAGCCCTTCCAGAAAGTAAATAGTCCCTAATCCTTTTTTACTGCCTAACTGAATGTCAACATAGCCAGTAAGGGATTTTGATTCCAGCTCGTCTAATATTTCCCGTAGTTCCTGGTGAGAGACACTTTCCTGAGTTTGATAAAGCGTAGAACCCAGCACCGATGCCAGCGTGATGGCAACTTCATTGGAAAGTGCGTGTACATCGATGCTGCCTTCTTTTTCGGATGCTTTTTCCATAATGCGTACGATTGCCGATTCGCCCAACAGAAAATTTTCTTTTTCAGTGCTGTATGCCTGAATTATTCTTCCCACATCTAAAATAAAAATTCCTTCATATCCCCAAAAACTCAAACGTAAATACCCGTTAAAGCGGGTTTCCCGCAACTCCAAGAGCAGCTTTTCAAAATCGGTGTATGAAGTGCGTAAATCTTTATGCAAAATTTGTCCCGGAGGTAGTAGCACAGAAAGTCCTCAAAATGTCATAATGCGTTTTAATATTTTCTTTACCCGATTAGTAAATTCTGGGACGATAACAAACAAGTCGGTTTCAATAATAATCAGGTTCGGTCTGACTTCAAAAATAAATAAATACCCGTCTTGCCAGCGTAAAACGGTGTATTCGAAAAAATCTGTATAAAAAAGCGTCACCATCTTTTTTAATTTGTACCAGATGAAGGTCAGGGTAAGCGGGTTGACATTTTCGCTGATTTTGCCCTCGATGATCCTGCCGTTGTAATCAATCACATAGACATTTTTAACGCCTTTTTGTCCCGCTATGTAAGTGAATAACTGCTTGGGTAAAGGTGCCAATTGCTGGTTTTTTTCATCAATCAGGCGCAATCCCTCCAACACCACCGAATTCCACGGGCGGGTAATGGTGTTTGCCGGCGCTTTCACACCTGCTTCTACTTTAAACTGTCCGTCCGAAAGCGACAGCATTTCCTGCACCGCCCTTTCGCCAATGTAGGGATTAAATTCGGCGTGGACTATTTGCCCGTTGGCAAAATATAGATAGCCGCTCCGGTCTAAGGAGGTCACCGTGACCTTGGCAACATTTTGTTCAATGCAATTTATTTGAATAATATTTGCCAGGCGCAGGTCTTTTAAATTTCCGACTAAAACCATAATCTCAACTGATTAATTTAAATACTAAGTCTCGAATTTCGTGTAAATCAAACGGTTTCTCAATATAGGATTTTGCCCCTCTCTGAATTGCCTGTTCCTTCCGCTCGTCGGAACCGTAAGCAGTAATGACAATTACTTCGGTCCCCGGGTTTTTCGCTTTTATCATAGAAAGTAAATCAAGACCGTTGATACCCGGCATGGCGATATCGGTAATCACCACATCGAAAGGAGCTTCCTCGACGCGGGTTAAAGCTTCGTTGCCATCCGATGCGGTTATCACTTCGCATTCAATCGGAGAATTAATAAATGTTTGATACAAGCTAAATGTCAGGGTTTCCTCGTCATCTACAATTAAAAGACGTTTCACGTCGGCCATTTTCATTCTCCGCCTATTACTTTATTGAACTTAACGATGTATAAATGCTGGTAAAGCTAAAATAAAGGTTGTGCCTTTGTCGATTTCGCTGACCACATCAATTTTCCCACCGTTTTCTTCCATTAACCGGGAACAAATCGATAATCCTAAACCAATGCCATCTGCCTTCGTGGTAAAAAATGGGTTAAATATTTTGCCGATATTCTCTTTCGAAATACCACTCCCAGTATCGGATATTTCCACCAAAACATAATTTAAATCATTATTTGGTACGTCTAATTTTTCTTTTTCCTTGTCCAGAACCCGAAGACGCTTTTTAAAAGTACTGACTTTTAGTTTCCCGCCCGCCTGCATTGCGTCAATAGAATTGAGAAACAAATTTAAAATAACCTGTTCAAATTGTGTCTCATCAATATAGACCTGCGGGACTTCGGTTCCAAAATCGGGAATAAACTGGATATTTCGCTTTTGCATTTTGGGCGCCAACAGTAAATACACGCCATCGATAATCATTTCCACATCGTGAAATTTGAATTTGGGTTTGGTGGGACGGGCAAATTTGAAAAACTCCTTTAACAGCCGGTTCGCCTTATCCACTTCACGCACAATCCGCTCGACAATCTGGTAACGAAAATCATCCGCACCGAAGCTGTCTTCCAAAATCTGAGCACCGGCTTTTATTCCCGCCAGCGGATTCCGTATCTCATGGGCAATGCCGGCGGATAGTTCACCCAGGAGGGCTAATCGTTCCATGCGTTCAACCTGCATTTTCAGGTGCCGCACTTCGGTGAGGTCGCGAAAAAGCAAAACTACACCGTCAAACTTGTTGTTTTCGTCATGAATAGGAGAACTGCTGAGTCCGACAATGATCCGTTTATGATCTTTGCGCTGAAAGCTAACCTCCCGCTCGTCAGTGCGTTTGCCCGGAATAAACATAACCCGCAGAAATTTCTGGGAAATATCGTCGTCCCCGAAATCCGCCGTTAATGTTCTGAATAATGCTCTTGTAGAAATTGTAAACTTTATCGATCAATTGTGTTTGTTTCGGTTCTGCCGGATTTGCATGGCTGGGTGCGGAAACCCCCGGCTCCTGGGCAAACAAATCGGAAAATTTGTCGTTTAGCAGGGTGAAGATTTGTTTCTGTTTCTCAATTTTCGTGGTCATACACACTTACTCAAAAATT
>MVCZ01000208.1 GCA_002049825.1 Candidatus Zhuqueibacterota bacterium 4484_188 | reverse complement strand
GTGTTTCCTTCCGCAACTTAGCCGGCAAGGAATTCATTCAAACCGGCAAAATGCACCTGATCAAGTAAAAAACGAATTCCCGAAAGCTGCTCTTCATTTTAAGGGCAGCTTTTGGAATAAATGATCGTACGCTCAGGATTTTGCCTTGGCAAATTTTATTCTTTTCACCGGTTTTATTTGTACAGCAGAAGAGCGTTACCGGGTATTTTGTTTTCATTTTTTGCCAGGCTATGCAAGACGCCTTAAAGTTTTCGCTCGCCAAACCTTATTCTCCAGAGGAAAACCACTGCCTGCCGGTTCTTTTTGTAGCGTTTCGGCGTTACGGGCGTGCCTGTTTTACCGGACACAATCTGGCGCCTTGTAAAACCGGCGTTCAAATTATATATTTAACGCTCAAATATTTTGGAGTAGTCAGAACAGGGGTTTATATTTTATGAAAATCAAGGCAATTAATGTGCGCAAGGGAAATGTGATTGAATATCGCAATGAACTGTACCGGGTTACCGAGTTTGTCCATGTTACCCCGGGGAAAGGACCGGCGTTTATTCAACTGAAAATGAAGCGACTCAGCGACGGGGTGAATGCCGAGAATCGTTTCCGACCGGACGAGTCTATGGAAAAAGCAACCCTGCAAACCCGCGAGCACCAGTTTCTTTACAACGACGGCGACATTTACTATTTCATGGACATGGAAACCTACGAGCAGATCCATATTACCAATTCACTACTGGGCGATGATATATATTACCTTTTGCCGGAAACCATGGTGCAAATTTTGTTTCATGGGACTACGCCGGTGGGCGTGGAACTACCCGGCGTGGTCGAATTGAAAGTTATTGAAACCGAACCGAGTTTAAAAGGCGCCACCGTTTCCAGTTCCTATAAACCGGCAAAACTGGAAACGGGGTTAAACACGCAAATTCCACCCTTCATCTCCGAAGGCGAGGTGGTCAGGATCGACACTGCCACCGGAAAATATATAGAAAGAGCAAAATAGCGAAAAAGTTTACTCAGTCAGGAACAACTCATGTAATATTGAGTTTATCCGGTAACTAAAATAGCATCGAAGGTCGCAGCCGTTTTTACAGATTACAGGAAGTAGTGAAACGATACAAACAAAAGGACTTTTTGCAAAAGAAAGCCGGAAAATAGTAAGGAGTAAAAAATCTAAGGAAAAATAATTTGAATTTTCACACGCTGGCAAAAGGGGGTGGTTAAACCATATTCGCCTGCGTGCAGGTCGGGATTTTGCTCCGGGAGAACTATCCGGATAAACCATTGTCAGACCGGTGAAAGAGCGCAGAAAACATTCTCATCTTTCACTTGAAAAATTTATATTTTTCATTTAATTTTCATTTAATTTCAAAAGTTTGATTTATCAAGGAGTAAAAGGAAATGCAACCAATGAAGCGAAAAAATTATACAACGAAGGTCTAAGTTTCTTAAAGCGTCGGAAGGTGGACCCGGCAATTGAAAAATTTACTGCCGCCGTTGCCAAAGATCCTAATCTTGCTACCGCTTACTATGGATTGGGACTTGGTTATAAAATGAAGAAGAATTACGATAAAGCCGAAGAAATGTATAAAAAGGCGATTGAAAAAAACGATAAAATGATTAAGGCGTATAATGCGCTCGGGTTGCTTTACACTCGGCGGGAAAAGTACACCGAAGCGCTCAATACATACACGGCAGCCTTAGGGATAGATGCCAAGAATGCAAAAGCGCATTTTGGGCTGGGATTGGTTTATATTAAGAGGAAAGACTACACCAACGCCATAATAGAATATAAAAAGGCGGTCGAGGCAAAACCGGATTACTCAAAAGCCTGGTTGAATTTGGGGACCTCCTACTACCACGAGGGAAAATACACAGAGGCTGAAGAAGCATTCAACAAAGCGCTTCAGTACGAAAAGAAGAGAACAGCCAAGGGGAACATCTATTTACACTTAGGGAACACGTTGTCAAAGCTGGGCCGGAAAGATGAGGCGATTGCTGCGTATGAAAAATGTCTGAAAACTGCGACTAAAAGTTACCTAAAAGCTGCCGCTAATTTTGGGCTGGGCGAAATTTACCGGGACAAAGGTCAAAAACAGAAAGCCATGAAATACTTTCAGTCGGCTTCACGCGACCGGAGCTGGAAACAGTCAGCACTTTATGAAATTGATGAATTAAAGAGGAAAAATTAGTCATTCTTAACCGATCTTGAAAGGGGGTTGGCAATTTATGATCCATGTAAAGGTTCGTGATAATGAACCTTTCGAAAAAGCGCTGAAACGCTTCACAAAGTCCTGCGAAAAATCAGGGTTGATGTCTGAGATTAAAAAGCATCAGCATTTCGAGAAACCGAGTGAACAGCGGAAACGCAAAGAAAATGCGGCGCGGCGCAAAATTCGGAAGATGATGATGGAACAGCAGTAGGTAAAGCTTAAGGAGTCGAAATAATGGGTATTCAGCAGAAGTTAATGGACGACATGAAAGCTGCCATGAAATCCGGTGACACGCTTCGCCGGGAAACAATTCGGGGCATCCGTGCCCAGATGAAAAACATGGAAATCGACCAGGGTCGTCCCTTAACCGAAGAAGAGGAAATCCGGGTTTTAATCAGTGCCGCCAAGAAACGCAAGGAAGCTATTGAACAGTTTCGCGCCGGCAACCGTGAAGACCGTGCTGCTGAAGAGGAACAGGAACTCCGCATTATCCAGGCGTATCTCCCTGAGCAAATGAGTGAAGAAGCGCTGGCAAAACTTATCGATCAAACCATCAGCGAGGTTCAGGCAACATCGATAAAAGACATGGGCAAGGTGATGGGAAAAATTATGCCGCAGGTGAGTGGTCGGGCTGATGGTAAGGTTGTTCAGAAGATGGTTCAACAAAAATTAACCGCCCTTTGAATGGTACATTTGTCACAATTTTGATACGTAATATATTTGCTAATTTCTGACATGTTTAAAATGGGGTTTCCAAAACCCCATTTTTCATTTGAATCGTTACAAAGGAAAAAGCCATGAGTTCAATAGACATTATTTTTATTGCCTTGGGTTTAGCCGGTGTCGTTGGCGGCGTATTTTTCGGAATCGTATTTTTCGGTCCCATGAGCAAAATACTTAGCCGGGCATTGCCGGGAATTCCTGCCGTTGTTTGGCCTTTTCTCAGTTTTCTGGTTATTTTCATCGCGGTGTATCTTTCCAGCCGGCTGCTGGCGGGAATGTTGAGTAAACTGAGCAAGGCTATATTGCTCATCGGTTTTTTACCCTTCCAGCAGGCTCTTCAGGATGTCCGGCAGCAAAGCGCCCTTTACGAACCGCTCCAGCGGCTGGTTCCAATCATTTACAATTACAGCACCGGTTTATCGGACTCTTCCAAAAATTTTGAGAAAAAAATCCTGCGCACCCTGGAGGGTGCCAAAGTGAAACTCAGCGAAGAAATGATTAAATATTATTTCTATGGAAAAAAGAATTCACCAAATAAACAGTGACGATAATTATGTGCAGCTTGAGTTACCGGCACTGCTGCACAAATTGTCAGAACTTCTTTGCACACCTTACGGCTTCACCCACTTAGAGAATATCACGTTCATTAAAAACCGTCAGCAGGTTGAAAAGCAACTGAACGAAGTTACCGAAATGGTGGGTTTAATCCAGGGTCAGCACCGGATTCCCCTGGGCGAAACGGCTGACATCCGCCATTTGCTGGACAAACTGCAGCCGGAAAATTCTTTTTTAGAAACGGGTGAAATTCTGCAGGTGAAAAATGCGCTGCAGGCTTTTGGCGAATTGTCCCGGTTTATCAAAACACAGCGCTCAAGTTGCCCAAATCTTTGTATCTATGCCGATAGGATTCACGGTCACCACCCGATAGTTAGGGAGATAGAGGGCGCCATCGACCCGCAGGGTGAAATACGTGAGGATGCCAGCCCGGAACTGCGGCGTATCCGGCGTGAACTGTACCATGCCGAGCGTGAAAAGAAAATGGTGCTGCTGCGTATCATAAAGCGCTATGCCGAATTCTCTCAGGATGATATTGTGACGCTGCGCGACGGCAGAATGGTGCTGGGAATTCAACAACATTATGTGAACCAGGTGAACGGAATTGTGCACGGTACTTCCGGTAGCGGTGCAACCGTTTTTATCGAGCCGATGGAAACCCTGCGAATAAGCAACGAAATCCAGAATTTGAAAATCGAGGAGCGGAAAGAGATTATTCGGATTCTGCAGTTTCTTTCCGGTTTGATTCGGGAGGTGCGGGAAGACCTTTTCTTTTCGTTAGAAAATTTTGGACGGTTGGATTTTATTCATGCCAAGGCACGGTTGGCAGTGGAAATGCAGGCGGCGGCACCGCAAATCAGCGCCGCGCCGCGAACTTTCATACCCTGGTAATTACCGGTCCGAATGCCGGCGGGAAAACTGTTGCACTGAAAACGGTGGGGCTGATGTTGCTGATGGTGCAATTGGGTATGCATATTCCGGCTCATCCGGACAGCGTGGTTCCGCTGCTTGATTCAGTTTTGGTGGATATCGGCGACCGCCAGAGCCTGGAGCAGGACCTCAGCACTTTTTCGGCGCACATTATTCGCCTGCAGGAAATCCTTCAGCAAGCCAATAATCACACGTTAGTGCTGGTTGATGAAATCGGCACCGGAACCGACCCGCGGGAAGGTGCCGCGCTGGCAATCGCTTTTCTCACGGAACTGACCGAGCGGAAAGCGCTGAGCATTGCTACCACTCACCACGGAGAATTAAAAGCTTTTGCCTATGCTACGGAAGGCGTGGAAAATGCTTCGATGGAGTTCGACCTGGAAACGCTTCAACCAACTTACCGATTACAGGTGGGTATTCCGGGCAGCAGCTATGCTTTCGAGATTGCCCGGCGTTACGGGTTGTCCGAAACGGTACTGAAAAATGCCGAATCCATCACCGGACCTGATAAAGGACAGTTGGAAAATTTAATTCTTAACTTAAACGACCGGCTTCAGAAAATTGAGAGTGAGCGAAGGGAATTAAGTATTAAACTTTCCCAGGCGAAGGGATTGCAGAATTTGTATCAAAGTGAAATGGAGCGTCTGAAAAGGGAGAAAGCAACACTGCGGCAACAGGCAGCCGAAGAAGCACGGCAGATTGTGGAAAACGCCAGAGCAGAGATTGAACATGCTGTAGCGGAAATTCGTAAATCGAAAGCCAGCAAAGAGAAAATCCGGGAAGCCCATGGGAAAGTCGGGCAAATCAGCCGCACTATCGATTCGATATTAGCGGAAGCTCAACCGGCGGCTCAAAGTCTGGAAACGCTTCACA
>MVCZ01000032.1 GCA_002049825.1 Candidatus Zhuqueibacterota bacterium 4484_188 | reverse complement strand
TTCCAGGTGAAAGATGACAACGACAACCAGACCTGGGAAGAGGGGGAGCTTATCTTTATCGTGCGCGAATCCTATCCCGATCCGCAGATTGGCGATCCTTTATCGGCGACCTTCCCGGACAATTTTCCATTCCAGGTGAACATTGCCAATTCTCCGGAAGATTCGCTGCAACGGCAGCCGCAAACCGGGGATCTGGTCAAGATTGAATCCTACCGCAGTTTCAAGAGCGATGACGTGTTCCGTTTTAAATTTAAAAAATCGGAATTTAACAGCAGCCTGGTAGACCTGAGTCAGGTCCGGGTAGTGCCGAACCCCTACCTGGTTGGTGCGGCGTGGGAAGAATTGCAGAATGTGCACCAGGTGCGTTTTATGTTTCTGCCGCCGGTCTGCACAATTAATATTTATAATTTAAGCGGTGAATTGGTAAATTCTATCGACCACACTGATTTCACCGGGGACGAGTTATTTAATTTAGTCAACGTATCCAATCAGGCGCTGGCGTTTGGTGTGTATGTTTATGTAGTAAATACGCCTGACGGGAAAAGACATACCGGTAAATTTGCCATAATCAGATAGCGAGGTTTCCATGAAGTTTTGGCGAGTCTCAATTATCATAATTTTCATTATTATTTTTTGTTTGCAGGTTTCTTTTGCCGAACAAAAAACCAACAAGAACGGAACGGCGGCGGCTCAATTCCTGAAGATCGGTGTTGGCGGTCGGGCGATGGGAATGGCTGGCGCGGTTACTGCTGCCTCGAATGACGCCTTCAGTCTGTACTGGAACCCGGCGGGCATTACCAGGGTGCACCGGGTAACCCTTGCCGGCACTCACACCCGTTGGTTTGCCGACATCACCCACCAGTTTATGGGATTTGTTTTGCCGGTAAACCAAAGCAGCGCAGTGGGATTCCAGGCAACCGTTTTGAACATGGACGATATGGAAATTACTACAATTGATCAACCACACGGCACCGGCGAATTGTTTGGAGCCCAGGACGTGGCGATCGGGGCAACGTATGCGGTAAAATTAACCGATTTCTTTGCGGTTGGTGTAACCGGCAAATACATTCACCAGTCCATCTACAACGAAACCGCCAGTACCTTTGCCTTCGACCTGGGAAGTGTTCTGGATATTCCTTTCCACGGGTTAAAATTGGGAATGAGTTTCACCAACTTTGGCGGCAAACTGCAACTGGACGGTCGCGACCTGACCAAAGAGTTCGACCTCAATCCCAACAACACCCTGAACGTGGGAGTGGAATCGCGCCTGAAAACCGAGCCATGGGAATTGCCGGTGAATTTTCGGGTCGGACTGGCTATGGATGTTATGGGCAGGGGTGCGGGTTTTATCAACTCGGAAAATAACCGGTTCTCGATCTCTATCGATGGCAGTCATCCTACTGACTCGGAAGAATTCGTCGCTTTCGGCGGGGAATATACCTTTCGGGAAATCCTTTCTTTACGCGGTGGGTATCGTCTGAACCGCGATGTAGAGAAATTATTCTATGGAATGGGATTGAACATTCCGCTGTCCGGGGCAAATTTTGCATTTGATTACGCCCTGGCTTCTTTTGGCGAGTTAGACTATATCCACGTGATTTCCGCGAGTTTGTCGTTTTAGCAGAAGAAAGAGAACTGTGTAAAGGAAATGATGCGGTGAGGTATTGGAATGTAGGAGTAACGGAGTAATGGGGTCAGGTAGGGCGATTTCTCCGGCTGTTTCAGGCAGGAAACTAATGGAATCACAAACAAACCAGAGGCAGTGTTCTTTTCCACCCGGAACGGAAGTTGAAAAAATGCAGAAAAGGAGTCGGTAGTTGTTTCCGGAATGGTTGATTTTTGTTGTAATGACACTCAGTTTCATCCTGGCGGCGATGTGGGTAAAATGGCCCATTGGAATTTCGTTAATTGCCGCATCAATAATCGGGGCGCTGGTCGCCGGTGAAGGATTTCCCGTACGGCACCTCATCGAGGGTACGTTTGCCTATCTTGATCCGATTCTGATTATTTCCACTGCCATGGTTTTTATGGAAGTGCTGCGGCGCTCCGGCGCACTGGGCAGTCTCAGCCGGTTGATCATCGTAAAAATGCACCGTCAGCCGTTCTGGCTGCTTTTTTTTATCACCATTTTCATCATGTTTCCGGGAATGATTACCGGACTCTCCACCGCCACGGTTTTAACCACCGGAGCGCTGGTCGCCCCCGCACTGATGCACCTGGGCATCCCCAAACTGAAAGTAGCGGCAATGATTGCCATGAGTGCCATTTACGGTATGATTGCCCCGCCCATCAATGTGCCGGCAATGATTATCGGTGGCGGTGTGGACATGCCTTACATCGGTTTCGAACTGCCGCTGATTTTTGCCACGTTTCCCCTGGCAATCGGGGTCAACCTGGGATTAGGATATAAATACGTTCGGCAGGTTGACCTGGAAAAAATACTCCCCGACCTGGAGGCGGACGCTTTCGAGGCCTACGGCTGGCGATTGTACAGTCCGCTGATTCTGGTGGTAGTGCTGCTGCTGGGTATCCGCCTTTTCCCGCAATTTTTTCCCAACCTGGGCGTGCCGCTAATTTTTATGATTGGCAGCCTGGCAGGACTTTTCAGCGGAAAGAAATTTAACTTCTGGAAGCTTAGTCACCAATCGTTGCAGGAAGCGCTGCCGGTGATCGGCATTTTAATGGGCATCGGGATGTTTATCCAGATCATGACCCTGACCGGTGTGCGCGGGATGTTAGTTATCGGCAGCCTGAGCCTTCCAACATTCTGGCGCTACCTGGGAATTTCCACCATGATGCCATTGTTTGGCGCCATCTCGGCTTACGGCTCGGCATCGGTATTGGGCGTGCCCTTTTTGCTGGCGTACCTGGGTAGAAATGAAATCATTGTCGGTTCGGCGCTTTCACTCATTTCCGGTCTGGGCGACCTGATGCCGCCCACCGCGCTGGCAGGAATTTTCGCTGCGCAGGTGGTGGGTGAGGGCAATTACTTCCGGGTGCTGAAATATACCATCATTCCCGCCATTGCCACCGCCGCCTGGGGAATTGCCATGATTGTGCTGGCGAATCAGTTGGGAAAATTTCTGTGAGAATCAAATGCCAACCGGTATCTATTCCAATCTTGTGATAGGAAAAAATAGAACACGGATGACACGGATTTGCAGGATTTTCACGGAAATGTCGAATATAAAAAAAGAAAGAAATGTGCACGAACAACCAAAATTAAAATCAGTGTGAATCGGTTTAATCGGTGTCATCGGTGTGCTATCGTGAGTTCAAGTAATTATAAATAGAACACGGATAACACAGATTAGAGAGATTTTCACAGAAATAATATGAAGGAGACTTTAACTATGTTACATGCACATATTACTGACAAAATTATCAAAGCATTCTACAAGGTAAACAACACGCTGGGTTTTGGGTTTTTAGAGAAGGTCTATGAAAATGCGATGGCAATTGAATTGCGGAAGATGGGTTTAAATGTAATCAAACAAAAGAATATTAAAGTCTTCTACGACAACGAAGAGGTTGGAGATTACTATGCAGATTTATTGGTAGAAAACTTAGTGATCGTAGAGTTAAAAGCAGCCTCTGCAATTTGTGAAGATCATGAAATGCAATTAATTAATTACTTAAAAGCCACTCAAGTAGAAGTAGGTCTTTTATTGAATTTTGGAAAAAAGGCTGAATTCAAACGAAAGATATTCACCAACGACCGAAAATAAAAACCGTGAAAATCGGTTTAATCGGTGTCATCGGTGTGCTATCGTGAGTTCAGGTAATGATAAATAGAACACGGATGACACGGATTTGCAGGATTTTCACAGAAATGTTTAAAGTAACGCAAGAAAGAGATGTTCAACGAGGACTGAAGACAAAATCCGCGAGAATCGCTTTAATCAGTGTTATCCGTGTTCCATCTAAAAAAATTTGAGACGCTATGCTTACCATCATTTACCGTATTATCGTTTTGTTTTTTGTGGTTTTGTTACTCTATGATGTATTCAAAGAGAAAAAGAAAACCTTGCAATTAACGGCGGCGATTTCTTTAATCCCGTTTGTGCTGCGATTACTGATGATTAAATAAGACCACTTGGTGTCAAAATGAAATCATTTCTTAAACTGAAAAAAAACTGGTTTGCCCTGCTCTCGATACTCATTGCTGCAGCAGCATCGTGGGGTGTTTCCCTTCAATTCCGGCAGATGCTAGCGCGGGAAAAACTGTTTCCCGCGCCCTCGCTAACACAGGTTCTCCATTTACACGACTATCACCCTGCCCTGAAAGGCACCCACGGCGACACGAAAATTTACCGCTTCGAGGGAAAGGAACCAGGCGGAAAGGTTCTGCTGCTGGGTGGCACTCATCCCAACGAGCCGGCGGGATACATGAGCGCCTACCTGATGATCGAGAACGTGCAGGTGGCGCGCGGAACACTCTATATTATCCCGCGCGCCAACAACAGCGCCTTTACCCACACCGACCCACAGGAAGGTAATCCGCAATTTTTCACCATTCGTGGCAAAAAGGGTTTGCGCAAGTTCCGCTACGGTTCGCGGGACACCAATCCCATCGACCAGTGGCCCGACCCGGACATTTATTTACACTACCCCTCCGGGCAGGAACTTGCCGGGAATGAAACCCGCAACCTGAACCGGAATTACCCCGGGCGTCCGGACGGTACTTTCACCGAGCAAGTAGCCTACGCCATCGTCAAATTTATTCAAAGCGAAAAAATCGATTTAGCTTTCGATTTGCACGAAGCCTCCCCGGAATACCCGGTGGTCAACGCCATTGTTTCTTCTGAAAGCAGCCAGGACATTGCCACCGAAGCGGCGCTGGAACTGGCATTCGAAGATTTACACTATTCCCTGGAACCTTCGCCCTACAATTTCCGGGGACTGAGTCACCGGGAGTGGGAAAATTATACCGATGCACTGCCGATTCTAATGGAAACCGCCAATCCCATCCAGGGACGGTTACGCGGAAAAACCGACGCCAGGCTCATTCTGACCGGTTGGGATAAAATGTACCTCAAAGCGGCAAAATTAGGCGTGCTAAGCGTACCTTACGACAGCAGCGGACTACCGCTGAAAGTACGGGTTGGTCGGCATATCGAGGCGTTTCAAAAAATCGTGGAAATTTTTTCAAGAGACCATCCCGACAAAGCAGTTCGGATATTAAACCTGCCCTCTTATTCGGAATTAATGGAGAAAGGCATAGAAGAATTTTTTTAACTTGAAACTTAAACCGGTAACCGGATATTTTTAACACCGGTAAGAATTGTAAATCAAATAAAATGGTAAACGGAGGAAAAATGTTTTACAGATTCGGACGAATTTTATTAACAGTAATTTTTCTGCTTGCGTTCGGCGTGGAATTTCTTTTGGCACAGCCGGAAAAGCAATCGGGTTTCCATGCGGAAGAACCGGTTCTGATTACCAGCGCCGGGCAAAGCGCCGACGTACTGATGGTTAAACTATTAGCCCAAAAAGCCGGTTTAAAATTTATTTTCGAAAAATTGGCGACTCCGGGGATGGTCGATTCAGTAAAGAGCGTTATTTTAGTGTGCGGCGGCAGCAGCAAGGGACTCGGCGCCGCCCGAATTGATAAGGAACAGGAATTTAAGCGCATTCAGAACATTTTACAGAGCGCTGAGAAAAAGAAGATTCCGGTAATCGGTATTCACGTGGGCGGAAAATCACGGCGCGGTAAATTGTCGGATTATTTCAATCAACCGGTCGCTGAAAAAGCCGATTACCTGATTGTGGTAAAAGAAGGCAACCGGGACGGTTTTTTCAGCAAGATTGCCACCGGGAACAAAATCCCTATTCAATTGCCGGAAAAAATCATCGCTATTCAGAATATTTTGAAAGAGATTTACGGGAAATGAAAACAATTCGAAGAACCCTGATCGTTCTATTTTTATTGACTGTTAGCGGCTGGTCGCAGGAGGTTCACTACGGGAACCTGTCGCAGCTTATCTCGCAAATACGCTCAGCCATGCCTGGACAGGGAAGCAATGCTTTCGTGGTTCCCACCACCGCCCAGATGGATTCTTTCCGGGCGGCAACCAATTTGGTTCTCACCGAGCAATATCACCTGGCGGACTCGCTGGCGGGAATGATGGGCTACAAGCTGTTTGAGTGGTACGACACGATTCACAATAACGATTTGTTTTACGTATTGATGGAACCGAACGCCAA
>MVCZ01000207.1 GCA_002049825.1 Candidatus Zhuqueibacterota bacterium 4484_188 | reverse complement strand
AAGGAAGTAAAACTGTATGTTCCCCAGGACGAATTACTCAAATGCTACCACAACCAACGTGCAGTAGTAACCACCGACGTGGCGCCGGACAAAAAATTCGCCGGCTGGGTAAAAAGAATCAGCCCGATTGTCGACCCGGTAAGCGGTACGTTCAAGGTAACCGTAGGCGTGAAGGCGGTACGTTCAAGGTAACCGTAGGCGTGAAGGATCCGCAAAACATCCTGCACCCGGGGATGTTCCTGAGCACCATGCTGGTGGTGGATTCGCGGGAAAATGCCTTGCTGCTGCCCAAACCGGCTATTCTTTACGAAAACGAGCGCTCTTATTTTTTTATTCTCCTGGGGTGCAAAAAATAGAACTGAAAAAAGGGTTCGAAGACGCAGAGAAAGTTGAAGTGTTGAATCCCGTGCCCGATAGTGTAGCCGTGGTGGTTGTGGGTCAGGAGGGTTTGAAAGACGGGAGCAAAGTAGAGGTAATGAATGAAAAACATTACCCCTGGCAAAACCTCAGCAAGGAAACGAGACCAGCTAAAATTTCCCGGCACACCAGGAAGAAACACGGGATGAAGAAAGATTAGACCCGCTGCCCTTTTCCCGGTTGCAACCATTTTGTTTATTCTATCCGGAATTTTAATTCCTGGTACGAAAAGGAAAGGGAACAGATGAAATATTACCGGAATTAACACTATCAACACAAGAAAAATATTGTAAATTACAGAGATTCAAGTATGCCAATAGACAACCAAACCAAGCAGAGTTTTTTCCGCTTTACCACCACCCGACCGGTGGCAATTTTTATGATTGTCACCGGAATCCTGGTTTTCGGGTGGATGTCCTATAATCAACTTCCGCTTAACCTGATGCCGGACATTTCTTATCCCTCTCTTACAGTGAGAACCGAGTACCCCGGCACGGCGCCGGAAGAGGTGGAAACAACCATTTCGCGCCCGATTGAAGAAGCCCTGGGGGTTGTTTCCAATTTGTACACCATCAGTTCGGTTTCCAAGGCGGGGCAGTCGGACGTAATCCTGGAATTCAACTGGGAAACAGACATGAATGACGCCATCGCCGAAATCCGGGAGAAACTGGATTTGGTTTTTCTTCCCGAAGATGCGAAGAAGCCGATTATTCTGCGCTACGATCCTTCCCTCGACCCGATTATCCGCCTGGGTTTGAGCGGCGGACCGGATTTGTTTTACACCCGTTACGTTGCCGAAGAGCAAATTAAACGTGAGCTGGAAACAGTTGACGGTGTTGCGGCAGTGAAAGTAAAAGGCGGGCTGGAGGAAGAAATCCGGGTAGAACTCGATGAGCAGAAGATTTCGCTGATGGGTCTTGACATTCAGAATATCCGGCAGCGCCTGGCACAGGAAAATGTGAACCTCGCCGGGGGGAATTTAAAAGAGGGACAAACCGAGTACATCGTCCGCACGCTGAACGAGTTTAAATCGGTCAAAGAAATCGGTAATACCTTGCTGCGGCTGGAAAACGGCAGAGAACTGCGCCTCAATAACATCGCCCACGTGTACCGCACCAACAAAGAGCGGCAAATAATTACCCGGTTAAACGGCAAAGAAAGCGTGGAATTAGAGGTCTATAAAGAAGGCGATGCCAACATCGTGGAAGTTGCCCGCCGGGTGCGGGAGAAAATATTCGGCACCGCCCGGCAGCAGGCATTTGTCAAACAGATGAAAGCAAAACGGACTGAACCGGAAAAGATGACCGCGGTAAAACAAAAACCATCCGGGAAACGGGGAAAGCCGGACCGGCGAAAAGCATTCCAACAGAAAATGCTGCAACAGCGGAATCGTGCTCTTCTTTTTCCTGAACAATTTTCGCACGACCCTGATTGTCGGTCTTTCTATTCCCATTTCCATTATCGCCACTTTTGCGCCGATGCGTTTATTCGGTGTTTCGCTGAACATCATGTCGCTGGGCGGGCTGGCGCTGGGCATCGGGATGTTAGTGGACAATTCCATCGTAGTCACCGAGAGCATTTTCCGCTGCCGGGAGGAAGGCGACGATTTCCTTCAGGCAGTCATTCGGGGCACCAGCGAAGTGGGGGCGGCAGTGACCGCTTCTACCCTGACCACCATTGCGGTGTTTTTTCCGATGGTATTCGTGAAAGGCGTTGCCGGGCAGATTTTCGGCGACCTGGCGCTGACGGTGGTGTTCTCATTGTTAGCTTCGTTGGGCGTGGCGCTGTTTCTCATTCCCATGCTCGCATCCCGCCGTTTCGACTGGCAATCCATCACCGGCAGCGGCGATAAACCTGCGACCTTCTTTAAAAAATTTGACAGCGTTGCACAGTTTAAAATGAGTCTGCAGCGAATGGTGACGTTGCTGAAAACCGCTTCGGCTGCCGGCAAAATCCTGGGGATGATTTTTCTACCGTTCCGGTTGGTTTACATTTTTGCCCGGTTCATTATCTTTTTCTTTCTGAACCTGTTCAGTAAACTTATTATCTTTTTCTTTCTGAACCTGTTCAGTAAACTTTTTTCATTCCTTTTTATTGTACTGGGTTTGCTGTTGAAAGGATTGCTCTGGACAGTGCAAAAAATCTTCTCCACACCCGTTCGATATCTGCTGCGCTTTTTCGACCTCCACACCCGTTCGATATCTGCTGCGCTTTTTCGACCGGATTATGCAAAGCGTTTATTCGCTCTACCCAAAGATTCTCGACTGGGCGCTGTCAAACCGAACAACGGCAATTATGTCGGCACTTATCCCCTTTTTACTGGTGGTCTTTCTGATTTTGCCGCGCATCGGCAGGGAATTAATTCCGCAGGTTCACCAGGGGGAATTCAACCTGGAGCTGACCCTTCCGGTAGGAACGCCGGTAGATAAAACAGTGCAGACAATCCAGCCGATTGAACAGATGATTTTAGCGGAGCCGGAGGTGGAAAAAATCGCTACCGTTGCCGGGGTGGATTTAACCAAGATTACCAACAGTGAAGCGGGCGAACACACCGCCAAAATCACCGTCTCGCTGAAACCCTCGAAAAATATTGTTGCGGCGGAGGAACGGGTCATCAGCCACATCCGTCAAAGAATGCGCACCTTCAGCGGAGTTGAAAACAAAATTTCCCGCCCGGTCCTGTTCAGTTTTAAAACACCCCTGGAAGTAGAAATCCAGGGCTACAACCTGGGTAATCTAACCAATGTGAGAAATTAGCCTACTACGGACTGGATATTCTGCAGGTTGCCAACATAGTGCGCAACAAGGTGCGCGGCGATGTTGCCACACAGTTCAAGCAGGAAGACCGGCGGATTGACATCCGGGTAAAAGTCCGCGACATCGACAAAGAATCCATTGCCCGCTTGAAACGGCTGAATATTCATCCCGGCAGCCGCATTCCCATTCCTCTGGAGAGTGTCGCCGATGTGCAGGTGCAGGAAGGTCCCAGCGAAATCCGCCGGATTAACCAGCAGCGGTCGGCAGTTATCATGGCCAATATTGTCGGGCGCGACCTGATGAGCGTCAGCGGCGATGTGTACACAGTAATGCAGTCACTACGTATGCCGTCCGATTTTTCCTACGAAATTGCCGGGCAGAATAAGGAAATGGAAGTTTCGCTGGGTAGTTTACGGTTGGCACTGCTGCTGGCAATTTTTATGGTGTATATCGTTATGGCGTCCCAGTTCGAATCGTTCCTGCACCCGTTCGTCATCCTGTTCACCGTTCCCTTAGCGCTGATCGGTGTGGCGCTGGTGTTGTACGTGCTGGGGATTCCACTAAACGTCATGGTTTTCCTGGGATTGATTATGCTTGCCGGAATTGTAGTGAACAATGCCATTGTATTGGTGGATTACATAAGCCGTCCGGCAAGCCGGTCAGGCGCGGCTGCGTCCCATTCTGATGACCAGCACCACTACCGTCCTGGGCTTGCTGCCCATGGCGTTAGGAATCGGCAACGGCGCCGAGATTCGCACCCCCATGGCAATTACCGTAATCGCCGGACTCATCAGCGCCACCCTGTTGACTCTTGTGGTCATCCCGACGGTGTACGTCATTTTTGAAAAGGGGGAGTGAGCTCTGAAGAAGATAAAAGTTAAAAGTTCGGCGTTCTGATGGCGGATACCGCCCTTCGACTCCGCTCAGGACGGAATTTTGCCGTAATCGTGGTCGGCATGATCGCTTACCAGCAGATTCCCATCGAACTGCTTCCCTCCGGTTTTAACCCACCGTTTATGGGCGTGTGGATTCCCTACCGAAATGCCAATCCGCGGGAGGTGGAGGAGCAAATTGCCCGCCCGGTGGAAGAACAGGTCCGCACCATCAGCGGGATTAAAAAAGTCGCTTCCTACAGCGGAAGCGACGGCTGCCGGGTATGGCTGGAATTCAACCAGGGCACCGACATGGATTTTGCCTACCAGCAACTGCGCGACCGTATGGAGCGCGCCCGCACGGTACTTCCCGAAGACCTGGAACGCTACTACCTGCGAAAATTCGGACGAAACGACCCGCCGGTTATTTTCCTGTCTATTTCGCTGCCGGAAGACGTGGCAGACCCCTATTTTGTGGTGGAACACTATATTAAACGACCCATCGAGCGAATCGACGGGGTAGCAAATATTGACATCTGGGGCGCTTATCAGAAGGTGATCCAAATCTTGGTTGATCAAGACAAAGTACGGGCGTACGGGATTAAATTATTCCAGGCAATCCGCAAGTTGCGCAGCGATAATTTTGCCATTTCATCCGGCTGGGTTATGGAAGGCGAAAAAAAATTCCTGGTGCGCTCGCTGGGTAAATATAAACAGATTGATGAAATCAAGAGAATTCCGCTCAATGATAAAGGAATTACCATCGGAGATATTGCCCGGGTAGTGTACGACGTTCCCGAAAAGGAATGGTTTCAGCGTATCAATGGCAAACCGGCTTTCAAGTTGGAAATCCAGAAGGAATCTCTGGCAAACACGGTGGCGCTCAGCCGGAAATTGCGGAAAATAATCGAAACGGACATAAAACAAACCCCGGCGCTTAAAGGTGCGGAAATTAATATCCTGTTTGCCCAGGGAGATCTAATCCAAGATTCAATAAACAACCTGATCGATACTGCACTGTGGGGCGGTTTATTTGCTCTGCTTGTGCTCTACTTTTTCCTGCGGCGAATCCGGATTACCCTGATCATGACCGTGGCAATTCCGCTGTCTATTTTGATTTCGCTAACAGTGATCTATTTTATTGGCTGGACATTGAATATCATTACCATGATGGGATTGATGATCAGTGTGGGGATGAAGTGGCGCTGGCAGTAACCATGGCAACCTTTACCACCATCGTAGTGTTTCTTCCCATGATTTTGGTAGAAGATGCTTCCGGGTCATTCAGTTTCTATTTACAACGAATCGGACTGCCAGTGATTTTTGCCCTGCTGGCTTCCCTGGTAGTGGCGCTGATTCTCATTCCGCTTGCCGCTACCAAAATTATTTCCCGGAAATCGGTGCCGGAGTTAGGCATTATCAGGAAAAGCCGGGAAACGTATCGGAAACTCCTTACCGTTGTTTTGGCGCACCGCCTGGACACGGTGCTGGTCATTGTTGCCATTATGGGAATCACTTTCGGCATCCTCATGCCCAACACGCCCAAAGCGGATGAGAACAGCGGGAACATCAGCGACTTTTTTATCCGCTTCGACCTGCCCAATAATTACACATTGGATGAATCGAATGAATACTTCAAAATCGTGGAAGATACCATAGCGGCAAACGCCGCCCGATACAAGATAAAAGCGGTAGACACCCGTTTCCGAAAATCACGCGGACGCATACGAGTCTTTTTGGAACAACCGAAAAAGGATCAGTGGTACGGTGCGGTTTACCGCGGCATGCGTAAAGTGCTTGGGCTGACGGTTCATCAAAGAATGGAAAAAAATGAGGTTTTAGCCGATTTGAAAGAACGCCTGCCCATGCGACCGGGAATTACCTTCCGTACCTCCTGGCGGGGCGCTTCCGAGGGTAACGACGAGGGCACTGTTTCGGTAACCCTGCATGGGGACGACACCGGTAAATTAGCGGAACTGGCGCAGGAAGTGGAAAGACGGCTCAGGCTGCTGGACGGCGTCATCAGCGTGGAAACCGACCGCGAGGAAGGCGGCGACGAAGTAAAAGTGGTGATGAACCGGCAAATTGCCCAGCGCAACGGGATTAATCCCAACCAGGTTGCTTTTACCCTGATGTACGCAGTGCGCGGGATTAACCTGCCGCGCTTTCATGCCGGGGATAAGGAAATCGAAATCCGGGTTCAATTCAAAGAAGAAGACCGGCAGAACTTAGAGCAACTGAAAAACATCAGTTTTATGAACCGCAGCGGACGCAGCGTGCCGTTATCTGCCCTGGCATCTTTTTCCATCGAAAAGGGGTTCGGTCAGATTCCCCGCGAAAACGGCAAAAGTTTTTTAGCGGTAAAAGCAAAAACCACCCGCAGCGACTTGATGAAAATCTCCCGGCAAATCGACCGGGTGATGAGCGGATTTGAATTGCCCTTTGGTTACTCATGGGAAAAAGGACAACGATTCCGGCGATTCCGGGACCAGAATACCAGTTTTTCTTCCTCGCTGAAAGTAGCAATCATTTTCGTATTTATTTTGATGGGGATTTTGTTTGAATCGTTTATTTTGCCGCTCTCGGTTCTCATCGCCATTCCGCTTTCGTTGTTCGGCGCCTACCTGATGCTCTTCCTCACCGGCACCTCCCAGGACATTATGGCCGGCATCGGGATGATTATTCTCATCGGTGTGGTAGTGAACAACGCCATTGTACTGGTGGATATGATCAACCGCCGGCGCCGGGAAGGGCTCACCCGCCACGAAGCAATTCTGGATGCCGGCTCGCACCGCTTCCGCCCGATTATGATGACCAGTTTTACCACCATCGGCGGACTGCTGCCCATGGCGCTGGGCAACGCCGCCCTGATCGGCATCCCCTACGCCCCCATGGGACT
>MVCZ01000206.1 GCA_002049825.1 Candidatus Zhuqueibacterota bacterium 4484_188 | reverse complement strand
TAGCTGTCGTTGGGAATAAAGGGCGTAATATCAAATACCCGGTAAATGGGAATTGGCTCCGCCAGAACAATGTTCGGGTCGCGGGAAAACTCCCGGATGGTCGCCAGAATATTTTTATTGGTTTCCACTTCCACCCGGTACACATTGCTCATCACAATATCGCCATCGCGGTCCTGCGGCTGGGCAAAGGGCACTTCCTGCACAACCTGTTTTGGCTGAAACCGGTTAAACAACGCATCCACCGATCGGATTCCACAACGAACCCGTCCGGCGAGATGTTCTATAGTGATATTTTCAATTGAGGGTTGAAACACAATCCAGAAGGAATGATCGGAATAATCGGTTCCCGGCTTTAATTCCGCAAAAGAGAACTGCACCGAAAACAAAACAACCAAAACCATCAGCATAAATCGTTTCATAAAATTTTCTCCTGAGTAATAGATTTTTATATTACGTAAATTATCGGACAAAAATAAGCATACCTGAATCTCCCCGATTTTTTTTCAGGGAACTGCCGGAAGAGAAATCTGCCGGATTGCCGGGGAATTTTCATTCAATAATAAAATAAATTTTTGATGTGAAATCAACCGAACAAAATGTTCTTTGGTAAAACTTCACTCAACGTTGGAAAAGTCATTGCGATCCCGGCTTGCCGGGAGAAGCAATCTTTATAAGAATACCTTGATTTGCAAGGGTTACAATGAGACTGCCACACTCCCGTTGGTCGCTCGCCTTTCTGCCTTGCCTGCCAAGGCAGTCAGGCGGTTAATGCCCTCTTGCATTTTAGGGGTATCTCACCTGCGGTGAATAGAAAAAGCCACTGTCAGACAGTGGCTTTTTCAGTTTTCCAAAAAATGTTAAAAAACTCGGTGTTACCTACTTCATCAACATCATTTTACGGGTCTGTACGCGGGTTCCGGCTTTTATAGTGTAGAAATAAATTCCGCTGGTCACCACGTTTCCGGCAGTGTCGCGTCCATCCCACTGAACCTGGTGCTGTCCGGCGCTGAGCACACCGTCAACCAGTGTGACTACTTTCCTGCCAAGTAAATCGAAAACACTCAGATTGACTTTTTCACCGGTCATATTTGCCGGTACCAGGAAACTGATGCTGGTGGAAGGATTAAACGGGTTCGGAGTGTTGGACAGGCTACGATAACCAACATAAAAATCGCCATCGGATATGGTTACGCCGGTGGCATCGGTTTCGTTCCAGCCCTGAACGAGATTGGAAACGTTTTTGGAGAAAATTTCCGTTCCCGGGAGTCCGCCGCTGCCATTGTCATCCCACACTTTTACCTGCACAGAACCACCGCCGGTAGCGAAATACACTTTCAATTTAACGACATCCTGCGGCCAATGATTCAGCGTGAATTTTACCGCCACGTAATTACCAAAACCGATGCCGTAGAAGCTCTCGGCAGTCCCGTCGTCATACGCAAGTTCGTGGATGGCGGAAGATTGAGGCGTCAGTCCGCACACTTCGTTGGAGTAGTCACTCTCGCCCTGTCCGGGCCAAACCGCGGTAACCACGTAGCAGTAGGTTTCGCCGTTGGTTACACCATCATCATGATAGAAGGCATTGCTCAAACCGGTAACAATGGGTGTGGTATAGTTTGGTGTGGCTTGCAGGCGACGATAAACGTTGTACGTGACGCTGGTTCCGCCGGAATAGGTAACCGCTGCACGGACACCCCACTCGCCGTCAGGTAAACCGTTAGCGGCAGCGACTGCCTGCCAGGTTTGCCAGCCGCCCAGGTTCACCCAGCTATGGGCGCTTGGAATGGTCGTTTCGTCCAGCGCAACGGAAATCGGATTGGAAATTTCAATTCCCGCTACAAAATCTCCGGTTACCGTCCAGTTGTCCGCAGTAACATCGTAGGCATTCCATATATTATTTACCAATGTAACAGTTTTGGTGTAAGTAGGAGTTGGGTTAATAATACCGCCGGTGCCGACTTCCCATACTTTCAAAGTAGTCGATGTGCCGGTATTGTATTGGGAACCCCAAACCCAGATGGTATCAATAGTGGAAGGCGAAAGGCTGTTGAAATAAACGCCGGCGTCTGCCGTTCCGCTGGTTACATGAATTCCGTTTTCAAACGTGCCGTCGTCATAAATAAACTGCTGATGACCGGAAGTATTCAGATCGTCCCATGTCAGGTCGACATAGCCGTCGCCGGCGACACCGGCAAGGTTGGTCGGAGCCGGGGGCGGCGGCGGATTCAAATCGGGCGACCAGACACATAATTTGTTCCGCTAGGATCGTGGGTAATATTGCTCACATAACGCCAAAAGTTTTCGCCCTTTACCTGAACATACGCACCGAAATAATATGTGCCAGTAATCGCCGCCCACCGGCGCATTGTTCGAAGCAGTCATGTCACTCTGGGTACCATCGTTGTAATACAGCACATTGGCGCCGTCTGCCACTTTAATTTCATCCACCTGCCAGCCAAACATGGTCGGATCGTTCTGGGTGTCGTAGGCAGGATCCGATGCAAAAGCGAAACGAATGCGAACACTTTGACCGGTATATGCTGCCAGGTCAATAGTGACCGGTGTCCAGGTGGTTATACTTCCTGCCCATCCGGGAACATTAGGTCCTTCTCCAAATTCAAAGCCAAAGCTATACAAACTGGTTACCGTGTACGCCGGGGTCGGGTTGGTTAAAACCGTCCAGGTAGAACCGCCGTCGGTGGAGATACGGACATTCACACCGTCCCAGCCGTCGTATGGTGGCGTTGCGCCGGCGGGGTCTTCACATTTCAAGCGATGGTAAAACGTTAAAACCGGTGTCCCGGTTAAAGGAATATCTGGTGAATCCAGCACCTGGTACCAGTGGCTTAAGTAACCGTTCAGCCCGTTGGCGGTGTCTGCCATCCACCAGGACAGCCCGGTGCCGCCATAAGCATTCCAATCGTCCTGGTGCCAGAAGGCGCCGGGATTGGTTTCATCAATACTAAACCAGCCGGGAGCGCCTGTTTCCCATTCTTCAACCCAAATAGTAGAGTCGCCGCGCGAACTCCAGATTATTTGGCTCTGTGAAGGCGTTTGAGAAGAAGGTACTGCTGCCTGGAAAAGACTGCCTGTATTCTTCGCTTTTATTACCTGCACAAAATTCGTTCCAAAACTAACACATTTTCACTAAAAAGCAAACATGAAACTATACTGGTGCACGTAATCAAGCAAACCGTAATTATTAAAGGAATAATCCAACTGAACCAACGTGCTGCCCATATTAACCTTAAATCCGGCGCCTACCGAATAGGTTGCTTCGTCGTAATTCATTTTATAGCCGCCGCGCAGGGCAAACATTCCGTTCCATTCGTATTCAGCGCCAAAATTGTAACGCAGGTAGTGATCCACCGGGTCGTTGGCTTCCACAGCAATGGTGAATTGATTCTTGGCACTGGACATAACCTGGGAGTGTGGTCCGATGAGATCCATGGCAACACCCATCCGGTACACCAGGGGAATGGGCCAGTCAGCCGTTTCGATACGACCGCCAATGGCATTGTGATACCCGGTGATGGGATCATCCACCGGGAAGTCCAGGTCTGGTCCGTCCAGGTGCATCTTGCCGCCGAAATTTTGCAGCGCCATTCCCAAACGCATACCATAGATACCGGTGTCGAACTGAGAGCCGATATCGAACGCCACGGTTGAAGCTTTTTCGTGGTAAATTTTTTCTTCGATATATTTGAGACTCACGCCCAAAACGAACCGGTCGGTCAGGCGGCGGGCGTAGGAAAGCCCTGCCATCAGGTCGGTAGATGTATAGGTTTCGCCGGTACCGTTTGGCTGATCGATAGTGGTCAGCTCAATATCGCCGCTATTCAGATTTACCACACTGAATCCAAAAGTTCCGGCGGTGCCAAGCGGGGTCGAAAATCCGAGAAAATTTAACTGGATATCGGCATACAGTTGCGTGTGAGAAATGCCAAATGCCCGCTTCCCAATCTGTTGAATTCCGGCTGGATTCCACACCAAAGCCGATACATCATTGGCTGCCGCCACATAGGCATTGCCCATCGAGGTTCCGCGACCACTCACTCCCAGTTTCAGAAACTGCACCATGGTGGTACCGACCTTCGAGAGCTCATCCCCGGAAAATACCAGGGAAAAGCTGAGCAATATAATCAGAATGGCTATTGTGCTCTTTTTCATAACTTATTATCCTCCGGTTAATCGCTACCCAAGTTTTAGCGAATGATGGTAAATTTGCCCATTTGCTTCTTTCCGTCCGGGGTTTTCACTACCCAAATAAACAAGCCCGGGGCGGCTTCCTGACGGTTAGAAGTCCAGAGATTCCAGTTTTCCGAACCATCGTATAAATTATCATGATGTAAGGTTTGCACCAGCTCTCCGGCAACATTAAAGATATAGATGGTGCATTTTGAGGGAAGATTGGTAAATTGAATTTTCCGGTTATATTCGTCAAATTCCCATGCCGCGCGGGCAATGTACGGATTGGGAACAACCCTCACCTCTTTCAGGTCTTCCTTGGTCGGTTCTTCAACCTGGTAAATCTGCCTGGTTTCCACCAGAAATCCGTCTCCCTCGTAGAACGGTACCTGAACGGGAATAATCAGCGAATCGCCAACCACCCATTTTTTATTCGCTGGTATCCTCCTTTTCGAAATCGGATCAATATACGACGTATCGCTCCAACTGAAGGTTAAATTGAGCGTTTGTATCAGTGAGTCCGGCGGCATATTTAATATATGATCTTCATACACCAAAAATTTTACACCGGATTTCCAGTAGTGTCGGGAATTCTTCGCCGGGGATTTTGCGGATCGCGAATAATCGGGTACACATTCTCTACCGAATCGCCAACAAATAAAACTTCGTAATCGGAAACAACTTTTGCCGATAGAGACGCTTTTACTTCATAATCACAGACGCCCCGCCACTCAATGGCTCCTTCACTCTGATCAACATTTACCCCGGTGGCAGATCTTACCGTCCATTCTAACCCATCAATACGCGGGGGAATAGTCTTGAATTCCGGAGCCTGGGGATCGAGTTTGATCAGAACATTACTGTTCTTCAGCAAGGTGTCGCCGGTGGTTAGATCGATGATATCATAATGCGGATCAACCGGCGTCAGGTATTGGGGATCTAAAGAAGCATGGAAAAGAATTACATAATCGTGTCCTGTCAATTTTTTGGTGTCAACCACCTGCAACTCGAATTTCCCGTTGCCCTTTGTCGTATCCAGTTTGGTTATTTTTACATCTGCCTGATCGACATTTGCCGGGGGACGATGCGGTATTGCACGGACAATATGAGGCAGCCGGTCGCTGTTGGAGAGGAAATTCTCCAAAGACTGGCTGCGGAAACTAAACCGTCCCTGGGTGACGGCAAAAGAATCGCGCACTGCGTCTCCGGCAATGAATCCGCGGTCGTAAGCAGTGATGGCATAGAGGTATTCCATACCGTTTTGCACATCAGTATCAGTATATTGAAATTTCAAACCGGTATTATCTCCCAGG
>MVCZ01000031.1 GCA_002049825.1 Candidatus Zhuqueibacterota bacterium 4484_188 | reverse complement strand
TCCACTTCGAGAGTAATTGATGATGTTGCCCAGTACTATAATGTGCTTTTGTTTAAGACCAAAGTGGGCGAAATTAACGTAGCCCAGAAGATGCGAGAAGTGGGAGCGGTTGTTGGCGGCGAAGGCAACGGCGGGGTAATTCTTCCCGAAGTGCACCTGGGGCGCGATGCACCGGTGGGTTTGGCGCTTATTTTACAATCGCTGGCAGAATTCGACGGCACCATCTCGCAACTGAAACAAACGCTGTCGCAATATTACATTTTAAAGGACAAAGAGAGTGTTAAAAATATTAACGCAGAGAAGGTGATTGCGCATTTCGCCGAAAAATACCGCGACGAGCAACTTGAACTTTCCGACGGGTTGCGAATTGACCGCGCCGATTCATGGATTCACTTGCGAAGATCCAATACCGAACCGATTGTTCGCATTATCGTAGAAAGCCGCACGCCGGAAATATCCTGGCGGATTTTGCAGGAGGTAAAGGAAGAAGTTAAGAAATTGCAGGATTCGGATTCCTGAAAAATTACAAATTGTGCGGATACGCCTCTGTAAGTTTTTTGCTTATAGAGGCGTATTTATTTTTGCCGGGAATCCGGAAATTGTGGTAAATATATTTGCTGTTTTGGCTGTTAAAACAAAGGATAATGAATGACTGCTTACGAAATCATTGCGAAAAAAAGAGATGGTATTGAACTGAAGAAGCGTGAAATCCGCTTTTTTATCGAAGAATTTTTAAAGGGTAAAATCAAAGACTACCAATTGTCTGCGCTGCTGATGGCAATTTATTGTCGGGGAATGAGCGATGACGAGATTTTTGCACTAACCGAATCCTATATTCAATCCGGCGCCCGGATCGACCTATCCGGAATTCCGGGTATTAAAGTGGATAAGCACAGCACCGGCGGAGTGGGAGATAAAGTTTCCATTATCCTGGCGCCACTGGCGGCGTCGCTGGGTGTGCCGGTACCGATGATCTCCGGTCGCGGGTTAGGACACACCGGCGGTACGCTGGACAAATTGGAATCGATTCCCGGCTTCCGGGTGTTTGGCAGCGCCGATTCGTTTAAGAAGCAATTAGCGGAAATCGGCGTGGCAATGCTGGGACAAACCGATTCGATTGTGCCGGCAGACCGCAAAATTTACGCCCTGCGGGATGTGACCGCCACGGTGGAATCGATTCCGCTGATTACCGCCAGTATTATGAGCAAAAAAATTGCCGAAGGTATCGACGCCCTGGTGCTGGATGTAAAATACGGGAACGGCGCTTTTATGAAGGAAATTGATCAGGCAAGGTTGCTGGCGCAGTACCTGATCAAAGTCGGCGCGGCGTTCGGAAAAAAAGTAGTTGCTTATCTCACTTCTATGGAACAACCGCTGGGAAAAAATGTGGGGAATTGGCTGGAGGTTGCCGAGTGTATCGATTGTTTCCACGGCAATGGCCCGGCAGATTTAATGGAGGTAACTTTAACTTTAACAGCCGAGATGCTGGTGTTAGCCGGCAAGGCTGGGGACCACGAGGAAGCGCTGCGAAAATGCCGGGATGCGCTTGTAAACGGAACCGCTTTTGATAAATTCCTGGAAATGGTGCGCTACCAGGGAGGGGACACCGGGGTTATTGAATCTCCGCAAACCTACCCGTTAGCCACTTACCGGCAGGTAGTTCCGTCGCCGGCGGCGGGTTTTGTGCAGTCGTTCGATACCCAGGCGGTAGGTCTGGCGGCAGTGCAACTGGGCTCCGGGCGGCTCCGGGCGGAAGATGCGGTAGACCCCCGGGCGGGAATTGTGGTGCACAAAAAGATTGGCGATTTTGTTGAAAAAGGTGAACCGCTGTTTGTAATGCACACCAACAATGAAAAAGTGCTGGAACCGGTTGCCGGAAAGCTGCTTTCCGTGATTAAAATCGGAGAGAAAAAAAGCCGGGTTCCCAAACTGATTGCCGAAAGAATGAACCGGCAGTAATTGCGGGACATTGAGATTGGAGCGTGTGCCGCAACCGTTTTGCCGGATAAATTCAGGCAAACGGAACTGTTTTGCTAATGTTTATTGGACCGGTATGCCTTTTCTGATGGGTGTTCATTTCTGCCCTTCACGGTTATTCCGTTAGGACGGGTATTTCGCAGATTACGTGCCGCTCCGTCCCGGAACGGGGCAGACAGGAAATTCCCGGTTTTGAAAATTATATCACCTGCCAGCGACAGGCAGATTGATTAAAGAATCCCCCGGAGAATTGACGAAATGACATCCTCCTAAATTTCCTCCCGTGTTTAGGTTTGTACTGTTTTGACCGTAAGTTCAGTATGAGATTGCGGACTGGTCAACAAAATATCTTCATTATTTGGAAAATAGCACATTTAGTAGTTCGTTTTATTAAAAACCGCACAAGAATACGGATGAAACGGTGTTAAACAGTATTATAATTATAAATCGAAAAAAGGTCTTATGCATGTGAAATTAAAGAAAACAATAAAAAAATGACCTTATTGCACTGCGACTTGTTTTTTTCATTAAAAACCAAAACAGAATTGGATTCCCAATGGAAGAAGTTATTCAATGTAAAAACCTGACCCATTATTACGGTGCGAAACTGGTTTTCGAAAATATGAATTTTACCGTAAAGCGGGGCAGTATTTTCGGTTTGCTGGGCAAGAACGGTACCGGCAAAACCACCACCATAAACATCCTGAACGGATTCCTGCAGCCTACCGGAGGAGAATGTTTGATTTTTGGCGAGAACACCCAGGCATTGTCGCCGCCCACTAAAGCAAAAATCGGTTTTCTGATGGAGGGACACATCCAGTACAGTTTCATGAATATCTTTCAGATCGAGAAATTTTACTCGGCATTTTATCCTGACTGGAAAAAAGAGCCGTACTATGAGCTGATGAAAAAACTGGAGATCAGTCAGAAACAGAAAATCTCCAAGATGTCCTGCGGGCAGCGCTCCCAGGTGGCGCTGGGTCTTATCCTGGCGCAAGACCCCGAACTGATGATCCTGGATGATTATTCTATGGGACTCGATCCGGGGTACCGGCAGCTTTTTATCGACTATCTTTCCGAATATGCCAAGGCGGAACGCAAAACAATATTTGTTACGTCGCACATCATTCAGGATATGGAGCGCCTGATTGATGATATGGTGGTGCTCGATTACCGTAGCATTCTGCTTTCCATGTCGCCCAAAAAATTTATGGACTCTTTTAAGCAGTACCGGTTTGAGTTTCGAAATTCCCCGCCCGAATTACATAAAGATGAAATAATTAAAAATTTCGACATCATCAAAAACCATGCAACTGTTTACACGTTTGCCGCACGCGCAGAAATAGAAAACTATCTTCGCTCAAAACAAATTCAATTCGTCGATTTACAGGAGATTCCCATGTCCCTGGAAAGCGCTTTTATCGGATTAACCGGAAAATATTAAGGAGGTTGAATGCTCGGCTCGCTGTGTTTTAAAGAATGGCTCAAAATTCGCTGGACCTACATCTCGATGATGGTTCTTTCGCTGCTCATCCTGGGCTACATTTTTCTCACCCTTGCCCACGATTTACGCTTTGTCAATGCGCCATCATTCTGGACCCAGGTTATTTTTATGGGCTATAATTTCTATTCTATTTTCACATACTTTCCACTGGTTGCCGGAGTAGCACTGGCAGTGGCGCAATTTGTTCCGGAAATTCATTCTAACAGACTAAAACTTACCCTGCATTTACCGGTAAAAGAAAACACGCTGTTGTTTCAGATGATTACTCTCGGTTTGTTTAGCCTGCTTTTACTTTATGTTGTTTCCTTATTCCTCTTGCTAATTGTTAGTAGCTTCTTTTTTCCGTGGCAGATTCTCAGTAGTATTATTTTCACCACTGCACCGTGGTATTTGAGTGGTATTGCCGCTTATTTTGGTCTGGCGATGATTATCATCGAACCTTCCTGGATTAAGCGCATTCTTTACGCAGCGATTATTTATGGACTTGTTCACTGCTTTTACGCTGCCCGTTTTTATAATCAATACCAGCAGAGTTTACCCTATTTTCTGCTGTTGATTTTCCTGCCGTACATTGGGCTATTTTACACCGGTATCCGTTTCAGAAAGGGGGTTCGGAGCCAATGATTAAACTTAGCCGTTTTCTTTTGCTTATTGCCACTATTATGGTGAGCGCCATTTATCTGCCCAAATTTTACTGGATGGCATTTGATGTGAGCCCCCGGGTGCCCCGCGTTATGTACAGCTCTCTCACCAGGGAATTCATGTTTATAAAAACCGAATTCACCAACCGTATTCCCCAAATGAAGTTCCTGGACAGCCATGGGAATTCCTACACCCGGGACGAATTTGAAAAGAAATTACCGCTTAACTACTACCGCCAGCTTGCTGCTACCGACCAGATGCCAGATTCTATTGGCGGTGTGAAGATCGACCTTAAAGAAGTGCGGCGAAATCAGGTGTTTATTCGTATTAAACCATACGGTTTAAACTCTCCCCAAATTGAATTATTTCCTTTGTTTGAGTCTGCTTCGGGCAGGGTGCGGATAGTGCTGCCTGAAGACTATTTCCGCATTCAAGACCGCATGGAATTTATCAATGCCTACACCAACAAGATTGACCGGGAAAAGAGTAAACTGTTCACAGATTCGCTTCGTGCAGCCGGTTTTCAGTTTCCCGCTCTCTCTATTGCCGGAAATCCCACTACCCGGAAACCTTTCGATGAAGGCTATTTTGTGGAGGACGCGCAACACCAGCTTTTTCATATCAAAATGGTAAAAGGAAAACCTTTTTGCCGGAATACCCATGTGCCGACCGATCTGCAAATTCAGGGGATAAAAGTTCTGGAACATCCGCTGCGTGAATTTTACGGACTTATCGTCACCGAAAAAAATAAGGTCTTTTTGCTGAGTTATGATAACTATAAACTTATTGAATTACCTCTTCCGGAATATAACCGGAAAAACACCATCCTGTATTTTCGGGGCAATTTGTTTTACCGGGTACTTATTTTGCGTAAACCCAACAGCCTGCAGGCAATCGTAACCGACCGGCAATACCGGGTAATGGATCGCTACCGGACCTCCTGGAAAAAACGGGACGAGCGGCTTGCCGGTGTGGCGGCAAATTACATTTTCCCGTTCACCATAAAGCTGAGCGACATCAGCAGCAATTTTATTAATTTCTATTTCCATCTCTCCAAAGCGACTTTCATCGTTTGTTCGATTTTTTTCCTGCTGCTCACAGTGGTTATGTACCGGGTAAAAAAGACTGGCATTACCCGGCACTGGCTGGATTTGCTTCTGGTTTTGGTAACTGGATTGTACGGGTTCATTGCCATCTTTATTTTCAGCCGCATCGATTCCTGAGCGGGTTCTATTTTCTTTTTTCTTGGAAACTGCTGCCAATCATTTTATTTCAGCCTGTAGAAAAATACCCATGCCCAACCGAATCATGGTGAAAATCAGGGCGAAGACTAACGGCTCACTAAAGGGTGAGGAAGTCATTGCGAACCCGGCTTGCCGGGAGAAGCCTGTCTGCCGTTGGCTTGCCAGGCAGGCAATCCTTTGCAAAATAAGGGGATTGCCTGCCTTGGCAGACAGGCTTCGTCATTGCAGTCTTCGCCCCTCCGACCGCCTGGCAGGCAATGAAAAAATAGTTGCTCTCCCACCCATCGGTAACCCCATCCCCCAAAGATTCCTTTACCATTGTTCCCCGAAAAAAGTTGTATTATATTCGCTGAAGTAAATATTTGGCATAAGAGAACCAAAATAAAAGGAGTTGAACGATGATAAACCAGATTTTCGAGTATTTAGGAGACGAAGCGGATTATTTGTTAAACCACAAATGCACCACCGTTCCCAAGGAAGATTTACATTTGCCGGGCGCAGATTTTGTCGACCGAGTGCATGGTCTGTCGGACCGCAGCCCGAACGTGATGCGTAACATGCAACTGCTGTTTAACACCGGGCGGCTTGCCGGAACCGGTTATCTTTCCATTCTCCCGGTTGACCAGGGAATCGAACATTCTGCCGGTGCTTCTTTTGCACCGAACCCTGCCTACTTCGACCCGGAAAATATCGTAAAGTTAGCCATTGAAGGCGGGTGCAATGCGGTTGCCTCCACCCTGGGTGTTCTCGGCTCGGTAGCCCGCAAATATGCCCACAAAATTCCTTTCCTGGTAAAATTGAACCACAATGAATTGCTAACCTATCCCAACAAGTAATGGCGTGGATTACCACCTGTCCGCCGATTTAACCGGGCAGGCAAATCACTTGGGTGTGACTATCGAAGCGGATATTATCAAGCAGAAGCAGCCGGAAAATAACGGCGGTTACAACGCCCTGAAATTCGGCAAAACCCATCCGAAGGTCTACTCCGAACTAACCAGCGACCATCCCATCGATTTAACCCGCTACCAGGTGCTCAACTGCTACAACGGCAGGGCGGGACTGATTAACTCCGGCGGCGGCAGCGGGCAAAACGATTTCGCCCAGGCAGTGCGCACCGCGGTGATTAACAAACGCGCCGGCGGCATGGGACTCATCTCCGGCAGAAAAACATTCCAGCGACCGATGAAGGAAGGCGTCAAGCTGTTCCACGCCATTCAGGATGTATACCTGGAAAAGGAAATCACCATTGCGTAAACGGTTTTGGTTTTAAATGATTTATTCGCAAAGAAAGGCGGTGTTTATCTCACCGCCTTTTTTGCAGGGGATATTTTTAGGTGGATAAAACAGCCTGCCGCATTTAGGAGATTTTACTTCATTTGAATTTGTTTTAGGTTGTTCTGTGGAAACGACTCAGGATATATCCTGTGACTCCCCCTGCTTCGAATATTTTGAAAGCCGGCTTTGTGCAGCATCTTTTCTGCCTCTTCAGCTGTTAGTCTTGGTAGTTTAGGCAACATTGATCTCCAGGGAAGTGGTCAGTATTTCTCTGCTTAAATATTCATCCCTTTCCTCCGAAGATAAAGTTTCCAGATAAAGCTGAACCGCCTCTTTTATATTTTCCAGCACATCGTCCAAAGAATCGCCCTGACTATGACATCCTTTCAATTCAGGACAAAATGCATAATTTCAATTCAGGACAAAATGCATAATGTCCATATTTGTCCTTCTCAATTATCACGTTCACCTTCATCACGGATACCTTATGTTTCTGATTTTATGGCTAACATTGTCAATCCACAGAGAACCTTTCCATCATAACACTTTAAAGCATGGAAATAGTTCCCAATATTAGATTGATTCGCGGTAAAATAC
>MVCZ01000205.1 GCA_002049825.1 Candidatus Zhuqueibacterota bacterium 4484_188 | reverse complement strand
GCCAGCATTGACGAAGACGGTTATTTCTGGTTTGTGGGGCGCGATGACGATGTTATCAACACCGGCGGTCATTTGGTGGGACCTTTCGAGGTGGAATCGGCGCTGTTGGAGCACGAAGCGGTCGCCGAGTCTGCAGTGGTAGGCAAACCCGACCCGGTGAATATGGAAGTAGTGAAAGCGTTTATTACCGTAAAACCGGGTTTCGAGGCAAATGAAATGTTAAAGCTGAACATCATGAATTTTGTCCGTAAGCGTCTTTCGCCGCTGGCGATGCCGCAGGAAATTGAATTTGTTGATTCGCTGCCCAAAACCCGCAGCGGGAAAATTATGCGCCGGCTGCTCAAGGCAAAAGAATGGGGACAGGAAATTGGCGACACCTCCACCCTGGAGAATGATGACTAAAAGAGATTCCGGTTGAAGCAAAAGGCTATGGATTCCCGCTTTCGCGGGAATGACAGGTGAAGTAAATTTCATTCCGGTACGAGTAATCTAAAGGAGGATAAGAAACAATAAATTACTTACCGTGAACCCCCGGACTTTTGCCATTGAAATCCCTCTGGGAAAACCGGAAACCTGAAAACTTTTGCAGTAACATTAAAATTCAAAAAGAAATAAACAGCAAAAAGGAGCAAAATATGGCAAGTGTAAAAGATGAAATTTTGGAATATGTGGTTGACGAGTACATCGATGAAGACAGCGACACCGAAATTAACTACGATACGCCCTTAATTTCCGGTGGAATTGTCGACTCTTTTTCCATGATTTCTTTAAAGGTATTTCTGGAAACGAAATATAATATTCAGATTCCCGATGCAAAAGCCACCCCGGAAGCTTTCGATTCTGTCAACAATATTGTAGAATTACTAAAAGAATATAATGTCGAATAAAGGAGAAAATCATGGCTTACGGACCTCATGAAAAAAATCTTTTTCAGGAAGAACTAAATTCCATCAAACAAGCCGGAATTTTCAAGGAAGAACGGATTATCAACGCACCGCAGGATGCCGAGGTGGAGGTGGAATTTCCCCCAGGTTCGCCGGAGAAGCGTGTGTTGAACCTGTGCGCGAATAATTACCTGGGCCTGTCTTCCCACCCCGAAGTGATTGCTGCGGCGCACGAGGGATTAGACCGCCGCGGCTACGGAATGTCCTCAGTGCGCTTCATCTGCGGCACACAGGACATTCACAAGCAGTTGGAAAATAAGCTGACCGAATTTTTAGGTACCGAAGACACGATTCTTTTTCCTTCCTGTATGGATGCCAACGCCGGCGTTTTTGAAGCGCTGTTAGGCGAAGAAGACATTATGATTGCCGACCGGCTGGTCCATGCTTCCATTGTAGACGGCATGCGATTGGCGAAGGCTCAGCGGGACACTTACAAGCACTCGGATATGAAGCACCTGGAAAAGAAGCTGCAGCTCCACCAGGACAAACGGATGCGGGTCATTATTACACCGGATTTATCGGGAAGACCGGCAGGGGAACGCCGGAGCATTTCGGTGTTTTGGGTAAAATCGACATTATTACCACCACGCTGGGTAAGGCGCTGGGCGGTGCTTCGGGCGGTTGCGTTTCAGGCCGAAAAGAAATCGTGGAGATGTGCCGGCAGAAGGCGCGACCCTACCTGTTTTCCAACACCATCCCGCCGGTAGTGGTCAGTGCGGCAATCAAGGTGTTAGATATTTTATCTGCCACCACCGAGCGCCGCGACAAGCTGGAACGAAACACCAAATTCTGGCGGCAGGGACTGGGCGATGCCGGTTTCATCATTAAGGAAGGCGAAACACCCATTGTGCCGATCATGCTGTTCAATGCCAAACTTTCGCAGGATTTCTCCAAAGATCTGTACGAGCGGGGAATTTACGTGGTGGGTTTCTTTTTCCCGGTAGTTGCCAAGGGGCAGGCACGGATTCGCACCCAGCTTTCCGCCGCCCACGAAATGCACCAGTTGGAAAAGGCGCTGGACGATTTTATCGCCATCGGTAAAAAATATAACATCCTGCACAAAACCAAGCAGGAGATTATTGAGATGTACGGGATGTAGGTTGCCCCTAAAGGATGTCATTTGCCTGCGGCGTCATTTGGCTGAAGCCGTCATTGGTCATTAGTCAATGGTCATTTAAAACCACATGGTGGCAGGCAGGAAGTTTTAATCCCGGGCAGAAAAACACCATCGGGACAAGCAGGGGTGTTTTTTTCTGTCGGGATGGTCACTGATATCGGGTATCAGATTACGCTGAAAAATCGCAAACCGGCTGACTATATTCAGGAAGCTTTCAGCCGCACGACGACCCGGTACATATCCTGCTGCATATTTTTGCGCTCTGGTTTGAAAAGACTTTCCTCAACGACCCGGATTATATTTTCCGGGTCGTTTTTTCATTTCAAACCTGCCCAGGTGCTTTCAGGAAAATCATTATAACTCAAGTTTGACACTTGCGGAAAATGGATTCAATAAAAACAATGGGTTATGGCAAGTGGATTTATCCTGTTGTCCTACATTTTAGTTTTTAACGGGTTTTTTCCTAAATTTATTATCCAAAATTCAACTCTAATTGGTTTGGCACAGCTTTATGTTTGTCTGTTTCTATTCGCAATTTTTCAGGATTATTCGCATTTCTGATTCCCAAAGACGAAAATAATTTCTTTACACTGTTATCAATCTGAGTCGATATATAGACCGGTTTTTCATTTCCATTGATGAAGCAAAATAGCAAATCATTACATGACCCCTGATACGGGTTTCCCGGCGAACATAAACCGGTCTGATGTCCAGGTCATTTTTGATGACCCGGAATGCTCGCTCTACCTTCTGCAAAGACTTATAAGAGCTTACCGCCTCCTCCATACTAAATCCCGCAGGGGCGGGATCAACTTCCGTCTGAATAAAATAGCGTCCATCCAAACCCGCTTCCTCTGCTATAGCCGCATCCTGTCTTTCTATCCGAAGTTGGTAAATATCTTCTTTTCCCAAAGGGACAAGCGATCCTTGCGCCTGCCGGACAGAGCGGAAATGTTTCCCAGGTTTGCCAGAACCTTGGTGGCGGGTTGCTTTTTTTATTACGGTATGATTGAACGTATTGAAGATAGGTATTGCCTTTTGCCGTGGTTCTTCTTAAACGTGCCATGTTATTGTCCTACACCCATAACTTTATACTAAAACAATATAATACATACAAAGCAGAATGTTAACGGGCGGGTTGTGTCTACAATTTTTAGCGGGCCTAAAAAACGAAGCGCTGAAACCTCTTTAAAATAAGGATTCTTGTCGTGAAAAGCGCTGAAAACCGCCAACAAGTGTCAAACTTGTGCTACATCGCAAATTGCCCGGACTTTTAATTCCGGGTGCCCCTGCAAACCTCTCACCAGTCCTTTGCCTTCTCCCAATCCAACCACGCCAATACCAAACAATTTCCCAATATGAGTATGACGCCCATGACCTTCATAGGAATGGCTTTCGCCATTTAAGCAGTGAATTTTCCAGCATTCCAATACCCCATTTTTTTTAGCACCGTCCAGGCTCGTGGCGCAGTATGGAAAAAAGCTTAGTGCCTTGGTGGCAATCCCGCCTGAGCGAGAAGGAATAAAGCAGGCTAATAAAATTTGATTAAATACCGACTCCCATTGGTTCCCTCGAATTCAATTTTTCCTTCCTTCTTTTTTGAGGATGTTAAAAAAATATCCTCACCGGATTCATTTAAAACGGTTGCTTCTCCTGGTTTCTTTGCGGTAAAAGCGAGGGTTATTTTAATTTTACCGGCGTCCTTCATTTGATAAAAAACATTCGCCGAAACCCCGCGAAAATGCAAATTTGAGACGCCATACTTTTTACCAACTACAGCAAATTTTTCGGGAATTGCCGGCGCCAGGTAGAAAGCGGTTCCGGCGTAGTCCGCAGTTTCCCGGAATCCGATAATATTTCTCAAAATCTGAGTCGGAAGGGTTGCTCCCCATCCGTAGTTTTCTGCTCCGGGCGGTCGGAAATCAACCGGCCAGAACTCATTTGCCACACCGGGAATACGGTAAGAAAATGCGGAATCTTTCTCGACAAACATGAGCTTTCTGCTATCGGTTCGCCGGTAAATTCGATCGGCAATTTGCATGACTGCTTCCGCAGCAGCCAACTGTTTCCCGGCGTTCCAGGCCGCCTCACAAAAAGCAAACACTTTCGGCGGCCACTGCAACCAGAACGGATTGCCCATATAAAACCGAAACAGCGGTTTCACCGCTTTCATTTGTTCTTCAGTGGCAATGCCACAGGTGAGCGGTGAAAGGAACATTACATCGTAAAAATCCCTGAGAATAATCGGTTGTTTATTTCTCCCGTCCACATCCCGGAATTTGCCCTTAAAAAACATCGAGCGGGTGTTTTGCACCCGGCGCCGGGCGAGGTTGTGCCACAGGGTTGTATCGGCTGAGTTCCCGGCGATGGGTGCAAATTTTTTCATAATCAACATTGCTTCAGCCATACTGGCTTCCACATCTACGGTGCGCACAAATTCCGCCGGATCACCTTCTCCTTTCACTAAAAATCGCCGCGATCCATCCTGCCCTGATTCCCAACTATTATTGCAATGAAACCAGCCCTCTTCATCGGTGCGGTTTTCCAACCACCAGCGAAGGTACGCTTTGAGATGCGGATAGAGTTGCTTCAGCCAAACGGTATCGCCGGTTGCCTCATAAATAATTTGGATTACATGAAAAGGAAAACCCCACATAGGCGCCGTACCGCACTCCGAGCCGTCGGCGCCGATCATGTTCACGCTGCCGTCCTCGCGGGCGCAGGGCACATTCGGCGCTAACGCATCGGCGAAGGTCCCGAAAAGAACTTCTTTTGCCAGCTTGGGATTCGCATAGCTCATAGTGAGCATATCCAGCGCTGTTTCGCCAAGCACCACCCGCGGCGAATGCACCTGCATGGCGTCCCAGGGATGTTTGAAAATGCCGATGGGTCGGCGAATATTCATTCGAAGCGTTTCCCAATCGTACACCCATCCGTGCTTCCAGCTTAGCGGCCAATCACCCACTAATTTGGGGCATTGTGACCAAAACTGCTCATCCAGTGCCGGGCCCTTTAATAATTTGTCTGATGCGGTTCTCTTTCACTCCATTACACTGCCATTCGCGCCACTCCTTCCTGGAGCCAGTGGCATAGCGAGCAATTGAATGCCAATCTGCGGCAAGTATAAACACATCACCGTAAGCCCAAATTTTGCTCACTATCGCATCCATATCCGGATCATAATGCGCAGTCAATCCGTTGCTGCCCCACCACTTCGTTTCCCACAAACCATAAATATTAGTCACCTGCACAACAATTTTTTTCTCCGCACCGGAAAGATTTTCGATTTCCGCCAGACAAACCAGGCTGTTTTCACGAGGAAGAAAATATTTTAAACTGAACACCACCCCTTCATGCCGCCAATCGTAACTCATTATGTTCTTCGAGTGATATGCCGAATAGAGCTTAACTCCGTATTTTGTGAAATCATCCGTTTCAATAAAACGGGTTGTATCTATTGTCACACTTATTTGTAACAGGGATAAATAGTTTACGTAGCCGCGTGGTCCTTCTCCATAACTTCCCCGGAACTGTCTTTTCCAGAATCCGAAACCGAGGGGTGGAACCGAGCGAATAACCCCGCTACGATTGTGCACCATCGAATGATACGGATTATCGAGGTACCCGTACGGTGTGTAGTTGCTAACCGGGAAACCAACCGGTGATTGGAGCGGTTTCATTTCCCCGCCCGGTGTTTGTGCAAGGCAGTCCGTTAGTAGAAATAGAATCAGTAAAATAAACAAGATGTTTTGTTTCGCAATCATAAATTCAGGGCTTATTTTAAGAACAAAAGTTTTCGCGTAATTTGCGCTTTGCCTGCCACTAGTTGGTAATAGTAGATTCCACTCGCCAAACCGGAAGCAGAGAATTTTGTGCGGTGCTCGCCCGGGTCGAGCCATTCATTCAACAATAGATTCACCTGACGACCGGAAACGTCAAAAATTTTCAGGGAAACAAAAGCCCGACGGGGAAGTGAAAATTCAATTATTGACACCGAATTAAACGGATTGGGATAATTTTGCCGCAGCTCCAATTTTTGAGGAACCGCCTTCAGCATCTTTTCCGACATACCTACCGAAGGTCCATATAAATCAATTAACATTCGCGCTACCAATCCGCTCCAGATATAGGTCTTATGCCAACCCGCCCGGTAGTCGTCGGGGCTGTACAGTTCCCAGAACCAGTGGTTGGTCTTCAGTTGGTGAATCACGTTTTCAAAAACTTTCTCCGCTAACTGTTGCGCCTCATTCACATACCCGTAATGCAGTAATCCGCGAAAAATCAGATATTGCCACTGCACCCATACCGGACCGTTCCAATAGCCCATCGCGTTGTAGTACGGATCATCTGCCGCCAGAGTGGGGATACCGTAATTTCGCCAAAATTTGCCGGGAGTAGTAAGATGCTGAAGTAACTGCGCTGCCTGCAACGAATCAGCCACTCCCGCCCACAAGGGTAAAAAACCAATAATAAATCCAGGCATTCAAAATCGGATGGCCAACCCACCTGATCCCAAACCGCCACCTTACCGTCGCGCACGGATTCCAGCACTGCGTGGGCACTCCATTCGCACAAACCGTCATTATCCGCATCCCGGTTATTCAGCCAGTACTGATAAAACAATTTCCCTGACTGGTACGCTTCATTTAAAAAAGCCGAATCCGGATGTATTTGAAAGACTTCCCAATTCTCCCAGTTATACCAGGGAGCAGAAGTGGTATATTGTCCGTTATAGGGAATGGTCTCATTTAAATACGGACCAGTTCGGTAATTGATGTAACCGTCAGCCCACTGACGCTCCAAGTATACCCGTTGCGAGTTCATGGCGCTCAACGGATCCATGAAGGCATACGCCAGCATGGTCAGACTTTCATGAAATACCTGTCCGCCATGTCCCCAGCCCCATTGCGGTTCCCGCGAAAACACATAATAATTATACGAACACTGCCCCTCCGGCGGCAGCATACATTGGCGAATCAGTGAAAAAGCCGACCAGTACACCATTTCTTCATCGGCATCGGGAATGGCAAACCGGGGGATTCGGCTGTAAAGCGCTTCATCATCGGTTACCGCTTGTTCCATATTGTAAGACAACAAATTTTCGGCGGCGCTCCGCAGACTGTCCGCATTTGCATTTTCTCCCGCTTGAGCGGCATCTTCAAAAAACGACCTCATCCCCACGTTTCCCACTTCCACGGAATGTCCGCTGAATTTACCCAGACTGTCCCGGGCAACAACCACATAGCCATACGTGCTGTCCGGATTCAATCCCAAATCCAGGTATCCGGACGCATTCAGGATTTCGGCAACCAGGTCGTATCGTCCCGGCGTGGAATTGGTTCGGCGATACACGTTGTAAGCCAATCCCGGCACCTGATCCCAGTGAACGACCGCGCTTTCATTATTCAGAGAAAATTGAACACTTACATTTTGCGGAACAAGCGGAAACGGATCAACGGAAAGTTTCATATTGTGCTGCACTCCAGATGGTGCCGGTAACGCCGGAACTACACCCCGGGCGGTCCCCTGCTGGGCGGTTGCCAGACAGGTGAAAATTACCGTAAAAGAATCGCCGGCCCCGGGCGGTCCCCTGCTGGGCGGTTGCCAGACAGGTGAAAATTACCGTAAAAGAATCGCCGGCGGCGATGGGCGGGTTGCGGAAGTTTCCCAGTTCACACCCTTGGTAACCATTGCCAGGAATATTCGGGTCGGGGCCGCCCCATTTGGGAGCCATTTCCGTTAAAATTTCCTGCACCGATCCGTTGTGCAAAATAATCTGCTGTGC
>MVCZ01000030.1:793-12562 GCA_002049825.1 Candidatus Zhuqueibacterota bacterium 4484_188 | reverse complement strand
GCGTAATGAATTCCCTCTCCGTCAATTACCAGCGGTGGTGCAAAACGAATAATGTCACCATGAGTTGGTTTTGCCAATAATCCGTTTTCTTTTAAAGAAACACAAACATCCCAGGCGGTTTTACCATCCTGGGTTGGTTGGATAACGATAGCATTAAGTAACCCTTTTCCTCTGACCTCAGTTACCGCTGGTAATTTGCCTATCAACTTTTGCATTTCGGAACGGAAAAGGTGTCCCATTTTTTCAGCATTTTCAGCGAGTTTCTCTTTGCGAATCACCTCAAGGGATGCAATGGCAACTTTACAGGCTAACGGGTTTCCGCCAAATGTGGAGCCATGCTGCCCGGGTCCAATGGAAAGCATTACTTCATCGTCCGCCAGAACTGCAGACACCGGTAATACGCCGCCGGATAGCGCCTTCCCGAGGATCAGAATATCCGGTCTTACATTTTCATGGTCAGAGGCTAACATTTTACCCGTTCTGGCTAAACCGGTCTGAACTTCATCGCAGATAAGCAAAACGTTTTTTGACCGACAAAGTTCATGCGCTTTTTTCAGGTAACCGGCATCGGGAACAATCACACCGGCTTCACCCTGGATTGGTTCGACCATAAATGCCGCTACATTCGGGTCTTCCAGCGCCCGTTCCAGTGCCGGAAGATCATTAAATGGAATGATTTCAATGCCCGGTAGGTAAGGACCAAATCCATCGCGACATTCAGGATCGGTGGATGCCGAAACAGCCGCAAGCGTTCTGCCGTGAAAATTTCCTTCGGCAAAGATGATTTTTGCCTGGTACTGCGGAATCCCTTTCACCGTATAAGCCCACTTCCGGGCAAGCTTGATTGCCGTTTCGCCGCCTTCTACGCCGGTGTTCATAGGAAGCACCTTGTCGTAGCCAAACAATTCGGTGATATATTTTTCATATTCTCCCAGAACGTTATTGTAAAATGCCCGCGAAGTAAGGGTTAAAACTTTTGCCTGTTCAATAAGGGTATTGATGATTTTCGGATGGCAATGCCCCTGGTTAATTGCAGAATAGGCAGACAAGAAGTCCATGTACTTCTTTCCCTCAACATCCCAAACCCAAACACCTTCGCCACGAGCAATTACCACATCTAAAGGATGGTAGTTATGAGCACCATATTTTTCTTCCAGTTGAATGTAATCTTCGCTTTTCACTGCTGTCTCCTTTTCTTATCCAATTAACATCACCAAGAGGCGGAAAATAAGCAATTCACAATAATAAGACAATGGAAAAAAATTCCCATACGGACATTCTCATTCGAAAGTGAAAATTATCCATTTTAGCTATTAACTTTTGCATCACCGGGTGTTGTTTTACTCCTAAGGCTTTGCATAATTTAGTCGTTCTTTTAAACCTGTCTTGTATTTAACAATTTGATTTTCCCACCGGTGTTATCTAAATTTATTTGATGAAGAAAGAACAAATTTGCAGTTTACAATTAATCTCCGTTCGCTGGTGGAATGCCACTGCATTTTACGCGGTCACTTTATCGAATGCGCTTAAACGCGCAGGTCACATCGTTTTTGTTGGCGGTACGTTCGGTAGCCCCCCTGTTGTGGAATCCGAAGCTCTTGAATTACCTGTTTTAAGTAACCTGCAGTTGGAGAACAAATCTGTCTGTGGGTGGGTAAAATCTTATCGGTCGTTGCTCAATTTTCTAAATGGAAATTCAATTCAGATAATCAATGCACATCGCCCGGAAGACCATTTAATGAGTGCCCTTGTTAGGCATAAAATTCCCAATATTTTTCTTGTCAGAACGGTTGGTGATGTCAGGTCACCGAAAAAAAATCCGATCAATCGCTGGCTTCATATAAATGCTACCGATTTTTTCATTTTTTCCTCGCAGGCAAATAAAGCACGCTACCAAAATGTCTGGCCTATTCCGGACAGCAAGTGCGCGGTAATTTATGCTGGCGTGGACACCAATAGGTTTGCGCCTCCGGATGGTAAATCTTCCCTGAGAACAGAGCTAAGAATTCGGGATAATGAAATCGTGTTTGGATTGGTCGGGAGATTTTCCCCGGTTAAAGGTCACAGCACTTTTCTTAAAGCTGCCGCAATTTTAGTTAAAAAATATCCAAATTGCCGGTTTATCATCAGTGGTAAAGAAGAAGAAATCAGTAAAAAAGAATTATGGAATATTTGTATATCACACAACATTACTGAATATGTAAAAATTATTGGTAAGCAAAATAATGTAGCTCAGGTAATTAAGGCGCTGGATGTAGGAGTAGTTGCTTCCCTCGGTTCGGAGGCAATTTGCCGGATTGCTGCTGAGTACATGGCGATGGGAAGACCGGTTATTGCCACGGATGTAAACGTGCTACCCGAGATGGTTATTGATGGGAAAAATGGTTATATTTTCCCCGCCGGGTCTCATGAATTATTGGCAGAAAAAATGAAGATTTTTATGCAAAATCCGGAAACCATAAAATCGATGGGTCATAATGCCCGTGCTGATGCAGTCGATCGGTTTGGTTTACCGGTTTTCCTGAAACAAACAGAGCAAGTTTATTTTAATCTGATGACGAATATTAAAGGTGAAAAATCATGATCCCCCCTGCCCTTTCCATTACCATAATTGGGCATAATGAAGCCTATCATTTGGAAGAACTTCTTCCTACACTTCGGTGGGCTAAAGAAATAATTTATGTTGATTGCGAAAGCCAGGATAATTCTCTGGATGTTGCTGCAAAAAATGGGTGTGAAGCATATCAGCGCCCCAACAATCCGAATCTGAATATCAATAAAGCTTTTGCAATGGAGAAAGCTTCCGGAGAGTGGATTTTTTACATCGACCCTGATGAACGTATTCCGGAAAATCTTGCCAATGAAATTCAGAGAGTAATTACAGAACCCGGCAATTTTACCGCTTTCACCTTGAATCGGCGTAATCACTATTTCGGTAAATGGTTAAAACATGGCAGCCAATATCCTGATACTCAGTTACGCCTTTTTCAAAAAGGGTTTGCCCAATTTCCCAAAGAACATGTACACGAAAAGTTGAGGGTTGACGGTAAAATAGGGAAACTGAGGGATTTTTCGCTGCGCTTTTTGATTCAATGAACTTCGTCGTCCGGTATTTTAAACTCACTGAAATTTCCGAACAGAAAAAACAGAATATACAATGACATTTTTTAATATTTTGATCGTTCGCACCGACCGCATCGGGGACGTGGTTCTTACTACGCCGGCGATAAAATTACTACACGCTCAATATCCTTCCGCCCGGATTTCTTTTTTAACCAGAAAATACTCGGCTTCCCTGCTGTATCATCACCAATATTTAGATGGGGTTATTTTGTACCAACCGGAGGAAAAACACCGGGGTTTTATGGGACATCTCAGATTGGGTAAGGAATTAAAAGAAAAATCATTCGACTTAGCATTTTTAATGTATCCTACCCCGGGACTTGCGCTTTCACTCTGGATGGCTGAAATCCCCTTCAGAATAGGGACAGGCTTTCGCTGGTATTCATTTCTTTTTAATAAAAAGATTTATGAACACAGAAAATACGGGCTACGCCATGAATTAGAATATAATCTGGCTCTTCTGGGCGATTTTATTCCAAAAATACCACAACCGGATGAAATTGAATTTTCTCTCCGGGTTGATGAGAATTTAATAAATCGTAGAACAGATGCTCTACTGCACGCCGAAATAGATGGGAAATATATTATTGTTCATCCGGGCAGTGGCAACTCTGCACCGAAGCTACCGGTTGAAACGTTCAGCAGAATTGTTTCTTATCTCAGCTCGAAAACAGATGCCACTATTATTATAGCCGGAAATAAATCTGAAGAACCGCTGCTCGGGGAAATAAAATCTCATCAGAGAAAAGAAACAAAAATAAAAGTTATTTCCAATTGGGACCTGGAAACGTATATGGCAGTAATTTCCGGAAGCAGTTTGTTCATTTCAAATAGCACCGGTCCTTTGCACATCGCCCGGGCATTTGACATTCCACTCATCTCGTTCTACTGTCCGGCAACTCCATGTTCACCAAGGCGTTGGGGACCATATAATCGTTTAGATTCAGTTATTGTCCCTGATGTAGAACCCTGCAAAACCTGCAACCCCCAAAAATGTCCGCACGGGAATTGCCTGGCGAAAATTCCCTGGAGGAAGATAGAATCTTTGCTGGATCTGAGGATTCATCAAATTAAAAAAGAGTGAAGTAATCGGTCTAACCGGCAAGAGCTGCTCTGCGCAGGGCTTTCAACAGAATTTCAATATCTAAAAATAATGACTGGTTTTTCCAGTAATACAGATGGTATTTCTCGGCATCCTCGGGACTATTAATTTTATCCCGGTTTATTTGTACCAGACCGGTCACTCCTGCTTTGTACCATAGTGGGAAATCCGGTTCCGGTTGTTCTATTTCTTCCAGGGGAGCACCAACCAGAGAAATTTTTCCCACAAAAACGCCGGCTGCGAGTAACCATACATTAGCCGGATTTTTTCGTTTTTTATTTCGGAATTGCCAAAGTGTAAAATGATGGGTCTGATTTCCGGAGTGAATGATTTTCAGCGGATTCTTTTTCTGAAATATAAAAGCCGGTAAAAAGAATGGCAGGCATAGCACCAGGAGAACAGCAGAGAATAACAAATCGAAAATTCTCTTGCTGGTCCGATTCATTCGTTTCCCCAGCGGGTATTCGATATCAACCAGCGGGTAATCGTACAGTTGCTCTATATGAGACTTTCCTATCATTACTTCCAGATTAGACGGCACAAGCTTAAATTCAACCAATGGAGCGGAAATTACCGACATTGTGCCGAGAATTTTCTGGTAGCTAATTGAACTTGCCGAAAAAATCACCTGCCTGATTCCATAGAGTTGAATGATATGTTCGAGATTATTCATCGTACCGAGATAATTCGGCACGTTGACATTTTCGGTTTCCGGGAGTTCTTCTTCCGAAAGCCATCCCACAACTTCATAATGAACATCTTTCCGTGCCCGGAACTTTTGGTACAGTTCTTCAACATCTCTCCTGGTGCCGACAATAACTACCGGCTTGCAAAATAAATCTTTACCCAGGGCAGTCTTTTCTCCCCGGTAAAACTTACGTAAAATTGCCCGCCAGCTAAACATCAGTAGCGGTGCGATGAGAAAGGTAATCAAGACCACGATTCGGGAAAAAGCAAATTGCTTCAGAAAGAAGGTTAGAAATGCCAGCAAAATAAAAGTCATGATATTGGTTTTGAGAATGCTGTGCACCGAGAAACGATGTTTCGGATACACATCATGGTAAAACGCGGTGAGGAGAAACAGTAATGTTGCAATCAAATTGAGTATCCAGAATTGATGGGAAAAATCGAAAAAAGTAAAATCCCGTTTCAATTCGATCCGAAAGTAAAAGGTGAAGAATAATCCTTTGTAATGAATAATCTGGGTTGTGGGAACATAGAATATTTTATAGTTTTTTTGATTGATTCGATAACACAGGTCAATATCTTCGCAATACATAAAGAATTGTTCGTCGAACAACCCAACGTCATCCAAAACACTTTTTTTAATCATCATAAACGAACCGGAGACAGCCGGAACAGAATAGATTTGCTCCGGGTCAAGATAGGTCAAATTGTATTGACCAAATATTTTGCTTTTCGGGAAAATCCGGCTCAGACCGGTCACTTTCCAGAAAGCAATTGCCGGTGTGGGAATACTGTGCCGGCAATCGATGGAGAAAGTACCGTCGGGATTAATAATCTTGCAGGTTGCCGCCGCTGCTTTGGGGGTTTGGTCAAAAAATTCCAGCAGTTTTTCGAAGGTATCTTCCTGCACTACCGTATCCGGATTGATAAGCACGATATATTTACCTTGCACCAGTTTCAGCGCCTGGTTGTTTGCCCGTCCAAAACCGACATTTTCTTTATTCTCGATTAATTTTATTTCGGGGAAATTTTTTCGAATATACTGGCTGCTGCCATCGACCGAGGCATTATCCACTACAAATATTTCATGGGAAATACCATCGAGCGCTCGTTGGATGGAAACCAGTGCCTGCGCTAAATAGGTTTTCACATTGTAATTAACAATGACGACAGAAATTGTCGGTTCAGTCTGTGACATATACTTTTGCTTTTTTTCAGGTCAATTTGATGTCCTTAAACTCAACAACTGCCGCACAACCGGCAAAATCCTCACTTCTCGTTTTCTGCAACCGGAACCGGACGTCTGAAAACCAGTAACAGGGTACGCAGAAGAATGCGAAAATCCAGCCGAAGGGTCATATTCTCAATGTAGAAAATATCGTATTTAATCCGCTCCTGCAAAATTTTCAACAGCAGTTCATAGCGGTATTTCACCTGTGCCAGACCGGTTAATCCCGGTCGCACCATTACCCGGCTGTAAATGAAGCGCAGTGAATTCTGATACTCCCGGTACCATTCAGCGCTTTCCGGTCGTGGTCCCACAAAACTCATGTCGCCTAAAAACACATTTACCAATTGTGGTAGTTTATAAAGGCGTGATTTGAAAAACAGGTTCGGAAACCCGGTTAGATTTTTCGGTTCAGGACCAACCCCCAGATAAATGGGGTTGCTGCTATAATCATAATCTTCATCAGTAATCCGGAAGACATACATGTTGAAAGGAATGCCGAACTTACCCAGAACCGGAATACGCAGCAGAACCGATTTTCGGAACCGACCCCACAGGAGAAGCGCACTGATGATGAAAACCGGCGACAGTAAAACCAACGCGATGAGTGAAAGAATTACATCGAAGAGACGCTTAATCATCCATTGCCACATGACCATGTTCTGCGGGAAAATCTCCAGGTAGGCGTGACTCATGAGTCCCTCCTGGCGACCAACGAACATTTCGTGTGTGCCGGGCGAAATTTTTATTTTCACCTGCTGGAGTTCGGTCAAGCTGAGAATTTGCAGGAAGTCTTCAGTGGCATTTTCTCCCAATGCTATGATGATTTCCTCAATTTTATGTTGATGGATCAGCGCGGGCAGATCAGCGTATTCTCCAAGCACCGGTAAACCGGCGAATGTTTTTTGCTTTTTGCTTTTCGAAATAAAACCGATTACTTCAAAAATCAAGTGCGGGTTCGAACGGATATCGTCTAATATTTTTTTTGCCAAATCATTACAACCGATGATCAGGGTCTTTTTCGGAGAATATTCGAATAAGTGGAATCGCTTCTCGAAATCGATGATAAGTAAACGTCCCAGGTTTACGAAAAAAATCAATGATACCCAGTAAAAAAGAAGTGAGTATAACTGTGCCGGATTCATGATCTGCTTAAAATCGATGGTGAGCAAACCAAGAAATAATGATCCGAAGGTAATGACTTTCGAAACCCGCCACACTTTGTCGAACCGTGAAATGTCCCAGCTCATTTGATACAAATTATTAACAAAAAACAAGAATAACCAACCGATCAGAAGAAGCAAAAATACCGGGGTTGAAAAGTAGTCCGATGCCAGGCGATAGGCACTGGGCGTAATCAGCCCCGACTTAAATTTCAACCAGTAGGTAAAATACAGTCCCATATTTATAGTAACGACATCCGAAAGAAGAAGGAGTAATATATGCCAGATGCGATTCACGTGCAGCGGTGCCCGGCGATGTATTTTTCCCGCTTTTTCCACCTGGTAAATTAAATTCTGGTGAGAGAACCGAGTTTCGACATACCCCAGTCGCCAGGCCCAGTAGACCGAAAGCAACAGGGCGATGATAAACAAAATTAGTCCGGAAATGCCCTGAAAATAGACCATCAGCAAACCGATGACAACAAAAATAGCAGTAAAAATATACAGCAGCCAAACCGTCTCTAATTGTCCCAGGCCCAGGTTCAGCAGGCGATGGTGAACATGCTGCTTGTCAGCGCCGAATGGACTCTTCCCCTGCCCCAGCCGCCGCAAGAATGAGATAAGTGTATCGCTTAAGGGCACGCCCAGGAAAACCAGTGAGGTAAGAAAATAAACCTGGTGGCTGGAAGCAACTTTGAGCGATTCGATGGAGAAAAACGCCAGCAGGTAGCCAATCTGCAAGCTCCCCACATCTCCCATAAAAATGGAAGCCGGGTGGTAGTTGTAGCGCAGAAATCCCAGCAAACCGGCAAGCAAACCAATGCACAGTACTATTATCAGCGCATCGCCGGTTTCCAATCCGGTTGCCAGAAAACCAACGGTAATAATTGCACCGACACCGCCGGCTAAACCATCGAGACCATCCATTAAATTGATGGCATTAATAATTACCAGTATCCAGAAGAAAGTAAAGGGAACGGCGAAATTCCCCAATGGAAACACACCGGTAAATGGTCCGGTGAGTGATTGGATAAGGCAACCGTCTATGATTAATAAAACAGCGGCAAGGGATTGGGTAAGAATTTTCAACAGCGTATTTAGCCGGTAGATATCATCCGCTAAACCGGCAACAACAATCAGCAGAAGTCCGGCAAAAAAATAGATGTGACGAGAGAAGATTGAAACGGGCAGAATGCCCATCCAAATTGACAAGCCCGCCGCAAAAAGCACGCTGAAAAAGAAGCTTAATCCACCCATCAATGGAATGGCTTTTTTATGGATTTTTCTCGGGGTGGGCAGAGAACAAATATTATGTTTCAGAGAAAATGTTTTAACGATTCGGACAACAACAAGGGAGACGATAAAATTTATAATAAATATTAAAATCATTGAATACAAATGGTAATGTTCAAACGACAGTTAAAAAAAACCAGAACAATTTAATTGCCCGGTGTTTTATTTGAAAGATGTAAAAAAGAAAATCGGGGGAATCCGGTGAAAAATGAACCGATGTTAATGGTGCATCCTGGTGTGCGATTCGGATTAGTAAAGCTTTGATTGGGTTAAACCCGGGCAAAAACCTCCCGGCAGTTTCCTGAAATCAACTGAGTTATGTCTGCGAATTTAATTCAACCCAGCCGGCTCAGGCGTTTGCCTTCTCCTTTCTACTGGTATTTTAGTTTTTTATTCACAATATCGAGGAGAAAACGTTTCAGTTTTGCACGGTCTTCCTGCTCCTCTAAAATCCGGTCACTTTGCTGAATAATCTCCCTGATTTCTCTGAGCGAAAAATCATTTGAAACATTTGCTATAAAAACCCGTTCGTGAGCAGTATTTTTGGTTCCTTCTTCGGCAGTTAAAATTTCTTCAAAAATCTTTTCCCCGGGGCGAATTCCGGTGTATTGGATTTCTATTTCTTTCCCGGGTTCAAATCCATGCAGGCGGATGAGTTCTTCGGCTAATTGTTTAATATAAACCGGTTCGCCCATATCCAGTACCATAATTTCGCCGCCTTTACCAATCAGCGCTGCCTGCAGCACCAGGGTGACCGCTTCGGGAATGGTCATAAAATAGCGCCGCATATCCTCGTGGGTCACGGTAATAGGACCGCCCCGCGACAGTTGTTCCAGGAAAATGGGTACCACACTGCCGCGGGAACCCAGCACATTCCCGAACCGCACTGAAATAAACTGGGTCTGTTTCTCATCGTTAAAAGCACGGGCAATATATTCGCCAAGCCGTTTTGAGGCGCCCATCACACTGGCAGGTTTTACCGCTTTATCGGTAGAAATGTTAATAAATTTCCTGACCCCGTACTGGGTTGCTACTTCGCAAAGCTTGAAGGTTCCCTGCAAATTAACTTTAATGGCTTCCTCGGGATTGAATTCCAGCAAAGGGACATGTTTATATGCTGCTGCATGAAATACAATATCCGGGCGGTAACGGGAAAACACACGATGAACTTTGTCGGTATCCCGCACATCGCCGATTACCGCGACAATTTTGTCGGCAATCTCCGGGAAACTTTCCTTTAGTTTTCGCTCCAGGAAGAAAATCTCTGTTTCATCAATTTCAAACAAAATAACCTGTGCCGGGTTGAAAAGCGAGATTTGCCGGCAAATTTCGGAACCGATGGAACCGGCGGCGCCAGTGATCATTATTTTTTTGCCGGAAAGAAAATGATGTATCTTGCCGATTTCTACCTGGATTTCCTGCCGGTTGATCAGGTCTTCAATTCGAATGTCTTCTAACTTTTTCACCGTAATTTCGACATTGGTTACAGAATAAAGCCGGGGTACGATTTTAATATCCGAAATCCCGCTCTCCCGGGCTCGGGTGTAAATTTCCCGCGTGGTTTTCAGGCTAAGACTGTGGTCAGCAATAAATACCGTTTCCACTTCAAACTTCTTGATCATCTTTTCCAACTGCTGCACTTCGCCCAGCACCGGAGTGTTGTGGATGTAAAATCCCCACTTTCGTTTGTCGTCATCCAGGATTCCCACCGGGTAATAATTCCGGAAGTTGTTTTTACGCAAATCGCGCAAAATCATTTCACCTTCGCCGCCGGCACCGATAATCAGGGTCTTTTTCCCATGTATTGCCCTACCCGGCGAGAATATTTCCAAATAAAGCCGTTTGCTGATTCGTAAAAATCCTACCAAAATAAAAGTAATAAAATAATCTGATAAAATAACACTTTTGGGCAGCCCGGTGAGCACATAATTGTAGCCCAAAAAATAAAACACTACAATAACTACAAAACTCAAAGTGCTGGCTTTTAAGATATTGTATAAATCGCTCAACCCCACAAAAGACCAGGTAAACTGGTACAAACGAAACCGGAAAAAGATAATATATTTAACCACCAGAAACAGGATGATCGTTTTAACAATAATGCCATGCTGCAAATAGGGATTCTGCAGGGTGAGACCGAATTTTAAAGCGTAGGAAAAATAAATTGAAATGAGAAAAATAATCCCATCGGCAAAGACGAAAAAGATGGTGCGTTTCAAGGGCGTGGGGCGCCCGAAAAGGTTTGAGAAAATGCTCATTTAACGATGCTCCAGAGGGTTTGAAATATTATTTTCAGATCAGTTGTAAGGCTCATCTGCTCTAAATATTTTTGATATAATTTAATTTTATGCGGCAACACTTCTTTTATATATCCTTCTTCTACATTTGAATATTTCGCCAATACTTTTTCTTCGTTACGATATTCGATTGCTGCAAAATCAGTAATTCCCGGTCGGACGAGCAGAATCTCCCGGTAATCCTCAAGAAAAAGATTCACGTATTTTTCCACTTCCGGACGCGGTCCAACCAAACTCAAATCTCCCTTGATTACATTAAACAACTGCGGCAGCTCGTCCAATTTATATTTGCGGAGAAATCGACCGACCGGGGTAATCCGTTTATCCTCTCCCGAAGTGATTTGCAATCCTTTTTTTTCCGACTCCGGCGCCATGGTTCGGAATTTATACAGGTAAAATTTGCGAAAATTCTTTCCCACACGCTGATGCCGGAAAAATACCTGACCACCATCGGCAAGCTTTACAATAATTCCAATTGCCAGGATAAAAGGAAATAAGACAAGCAAGCCCGGAACTCCAAAGACAAGATCGAAAAGGCGTTTGCCGAATTTCGGATAAAATCTATCGACGGTTCTTTTGTGCAATATCAACCACGTTTTCGATGACATACTCAATTTGTTCTTTACTCATGCCGGGGAAAATAGGTAATGAGATAATCCGTTCAAAAAGCCATTCGGAATTAGGCATTTCCCGGTAATCGATGGACAAAAGCTTTTGGTAATAGGGATGCCGGTACAACGGGATAAAATGCACCGATGTGTGGATTCCCCGCTCCAGGAGCTGCTCAATAAAAGTGTCCCGCTTAATCCGTAACGCTTCCAGGTTTAATTTAATCACATACAAATGCCAGGAAGTCTGCCGGTCGGGGAGCACCGT
>MVCZ01000030.1:0-785 GCA_002049825.1 Candidatus Zhuqueibacterota bacterium 4484_188 | reverse complement strand
AATAATTTGGTCGATATTTCGGAATGCTTCGGTGTAGCGTCGGGCAATTTTTTCCCGCATTCGCCAGACTTTTTCCGCTTTGGCAAGTTGTGTTAACCCCAGTGAAGCCTGAATGTCGGTGGTGTTATATTTAAAACCAGCCAAAACGATTTCGTAGTACCAGCTCCCCTCCTTGGTATAACGTTTCCAGGCATCTTTACTGATGCCGTGCAGGCGGAGAATGCGCATCAGGTCGGCATATTCTTCATTATCAGTGGTTGCCATTCCCCCCTCCCCTACCGCAATTGTTTTGGTGGCATAAAAACTGAAGGCGGTAATATCGGCAAAGCCGCCCACCGGCTTTCCTTTATAGAACGATGGGAAACAATGGGCGGCATCCTCAATTATTTTCAGGTTGTGCCGGTCAGCGATTTCCAGAATTTCGTCAATGTCAGCCGGCAAACCGCCAAAGTGAACCGGGATAATCGCCCGGGTTTTAGCAGTGACATGCTTCTCGATTTCTTCGGGCAAAATGTTATGGGTCCTGCGATCTACATCCACCATCACCGGTACTGCATCGAAATAGCGAACCACTTCTCCGGTGGCTGCAAAGGTCATGGCGGGAATGATTACTTCGTCCCCGGGTTTTAAGTCAATCACCCTCAGCCCCAGGTGTAGTGCCGCTGTTCCGGAATTGACTGCTACCGCGTGTTCAGCACCCACCTGCGTTTTGAATTGATTTTCAAATTCAATGGTCTTAGGACCCATGGTCAGCCAACCGCTGCGGATGGTTTCGGCAACCCCGG
>MVCZ01000029.1:7990-11713 GCA_002049825.1 Candidatus Zhuqueibacterota bacterium 4484_188 | reverse complement strand
CAATGGAAATAGTCGGACAACCCGTTTTGACCGGAGCCGGAAAGACGACCTTCGCAGCGGTCGCAGCCAAAGAAGTGCTTCGCGCACCTACCGGGCAGAAATGCAGAGTTCGGGCAAAAGCCGCTCTGATTACCTGGCGGAAAATCGCAACCGGCAAAAAGCGATTCACCAGAGTTCCCGTTCTTCCCGGAGAGCAGAAAAGTTGTCCCGCAGCGGCAGTTTTAGCAAGAACCGGAGTGAGCGGAAAAAGGTAAAATCATCTTCGGGCTACAAAAGCCGGTCAAGCAGCAGTAAAAGCGGACGAACGAAATCGCAGCTATCACCAGAGTCGCTCATCACGCAGTAGCAATCGGTCGGCTGTCAGGTCAAGCGCACCGAAGTCACAGTCCACCAAAAGCCGCAAAAGAGAACTATCCGAGGTGAAAAAATGAAAAAGATGATCATATTATTCATGGTTTTGTTTCTGGGTTTGCAAAATGCCCCAAGCCAAACCTCCGCAGATGCCGTTCGTATTCGCCAGAATGAAATTGGTTTTGGTGCACGGGCATTGGCAATGGGAGGAAACGGTGTGGCGCTGGCAAATGACTACAGCGCGCTGTACTGGAATCCTGCTGGACTTGCTTCCTTGAAACAGGGTGAACTGTTTGCCGATTTCTCACATCTGCAATTTGGCAACCAGGCGATATTTGCCGGAAGTTTAAGTGACGTGGACGAAAATTTTACCCGGCTACGCAGCCTGGGAATGGCCGTTCCCTTGCCGACCACTCGCGGCAGTTTCGTGCTGGCTTTCGGTTATAATTTTGTCCGTGATTTTGATGAATACCTTTATTTTAACGGCGTTAACCCATTGAGCAACGGTCTTGAGTTCGAATTGGAGGACGCGAACGGAAATTACCAATGGTATCCCTTCGATAAAGATGTGAAACAGACCGAGGAGGTGACCGATGAGGGCGGCTTGCACCAGTGGTCTTTCGGAACCGCCATTGCCATGTCTCCCAATTTCGACCTCGGGATAAGCGCAAACTTCTGGCGCGGGAAAGACAATTACGATTTTATGTTTTTCCAGCAGGACGACGCGAATCGGTATTCGACTTTCCCGGGCGATTTCGAAAGTTACACCGTCCGGCAAAATCTGATTACCGATTTCTCGGCATTCAACCTCAAGTTGGGTGGAATGTTCAAATTGAACCGGGCAATGCGCCTGGGCATAGCCGTCGAATTTCCCACGACCTTTACCGTAACGGAAAATTATTCTTCTTCCGATGAACTGGTTTTTGATGACGGGTATGTGGATGCAGTGGAGGACGAACCGGGCGAGTGGCAGTACCAGGTAAAAACACCGTACCGTCTCGATGCCGGAATCGGGGTAAATTCCGGCTTGCTGAAACCTACCAGGATTGGAGCCAAACCCGCTTTGTGAAACCGGAACACGCTTCCCTGGATGAGGATTACGGTTCCCTGTTAGAGGAAAATCGCTTTATTCGCCAGGATTACCGGGAAACCCTGAATTACCACTTAGGAGGCGAGCTGGCACTGCCGGGGTCGAACATGTATTTGCGCGGCGGGTACGCGGTTTATCCCTCTCCGCTCAAAGATGCCGATTCAGACATGGATAAGAAATATTACAGCGGCGGCGGAAACTGGAGCCGCCAAAGCGAAGACAGTTACACCCCCGGCGGCACCCTGGAAGAGATTACCGAGAACCGGGTATTTTTGGGAATTAAATATAATTTTTAAATGTGAATCGGCGATCTGCTTTGCACGGGGTGTCGGATTCATACGTATTAAAAGTTGAATGAGTACGGCGGGGTAAGCAATGTTGATGAGGATCTTTGTACTTTTTGTTGTGTGCTTTATCTTTTGTATTCTACCGGGTTGCGAAAAAAAATCTCCCGGTACGACAGCGTTTGAAGAACCTGATACCTCGTATAACGGGGGGGCTGTTGTACGAAAACCGAATATTTATATTTACCCGGATAAAAAAATAGAACTACATGTGGCTTTAAACTTTTCAAACGGCGGCTCGATTATAAATTCTGAGCCGGAATATCGTGACGGTTGGAATATCCATGTTGATAAAAATGGATTAATTAATGGGAAATACAAATACCTGTTTTATGAATGCCGGGTTCCAGACTTATTTCAATATCAGTTCGGCTGGTTTATTCCAAAAGACTCTTTAACTCATTTCTTCAAAAAGAACCTGGAAAAATCAGGTTTTGTCAAAAATGAAATCCAAGATTTTCTTGATTATTGGATTCCCAGGCTAATTTCCTATCCCTACTATTTTATCTATCCTCAATTTTCACTTTACCTGAATACCATTGTTGAATTAAACTTTTCCAAACAGCCGGATAATGTACTAAGGTTGTTTTATGTAATAAAAGGCACCGATAAACGGGAAGCTTCTATTCAGGCGCCCATAATTCCTCGCTTCTACAGAAAAGGATTTGTGGCTGTTGAGTGGGGTGTGGTTTGGAAATAATTATTGAAAAAACAATTTAATTGCTGGAAAGGATTTTCAGAGAAAGTCGCATTCAACTTGTAACATACTAACAAAGGAAAAATAAAGCAGGGCAAAAATTTTTGTCCTGACCCGGTTCTTATGATGATAGATTTTATTTAGACCAATTTTCAAAAAAGGAGAGATTTCAATGAGAAAATTCCTGAGCATTATCCTGACTTTATTTCTAACAACCGCGCTTTTCCCTCAAGGAAACGTGAACGAGGGAAAGGCTCAAAGTCGCCCAAACAAAGGGATATTGTTTAATTTTAATGGATTAAATCTGAACGAATTTAATGGTGGTGTTGGTGGAAAGTCTTGGCTTAACAAATCCCTTGCTTTTGTCGGAAGCATTGACCTGGATCTTTCGGAAAAGAAAAAGGAGGGTTCGGAAACTCAACCGAATAATCACGATTCATATAAGGGGGTTGAACTTCGGCTGGGTTTGGAGAAGCATTTGCACATAGAGCGAACACTTTCCCCATTTATTGGTGGCGAGCTTGGTGTAGGATACAATAATCGGTTGTTCCAAAGAATATATACACAAAATAATAAAACCTATGGAAATGAAAATAAAGAAGTAAGCACTATTATTTTTGCAAATCTTACTTTTGGTATAGAGTATTTTATTGTTAAAAATATTTCTTTTGCCGGGAAATATAGTTTCCGGGGATTTTATAGTTTTGGGAAATTAAGGATCAGGCAGAATGAAGAAGTAAGCAAACAAGATACAACTGGAAATGGTTTGAGTTTAAAAATACTTGAGGTGGAGAAAAGAAGGGTGGCTTCGTCTTTTGGGTGGGCGGAGCCACCTTTTTTGCTTTGCCGATATTTCTGCAAAACCATCTCCTCCGGTTCAGTTTTTCCGTTTAGCAGAAATATATTGCTCGCCAAAAGTAAATGTTTGCAATTTACCTCCGAAGTGATTAAAATTCGTTAAACCGAGGAGGCTGAATAATGAAAACAATTTCATTTAAGAACGGATTAAACCGACGTGAGTTCTGCAAAATCGTTGCGGCAGGAAGTGTTTCGGCAACGGTTTCTCCTTTCCTGACCAATTCACTATTAGGCCAGAGCAGTCCGCCGCCCGGCAAACCGGATACGAATATTAAAGACGCGCTAAAGATGCCGCGCACCCCGGATTCAATGCCGGGAAAGTTCCCCGGTGCGGTGGTGCAGGTCGGTCACGACAAGTCGGTGGTGAACAATAAACCCGATTT
>MVCZ01000029.1:0-7984 GCA_002049825.1 Candidatus Zhuqueibacterota bacterium 4484_188 | reverse complement strand
AAGCCGGGATGCTGGAATTAACCGGCACAGCCTCGCTTGCCGCAGCCTGGCGGCAGTTTGTTTCTCCGGAAGATGTAGTGGCGCTGAAAGTAAATCCGGTCGCCGGCAAACTGCTTTCCACCAGTTTGGAAATTGTTCGGTCGGTCATTGCGCAGTTGACCGACGCGGGAATCCCGGCAAAAAACATTATCATCTGGGATCGACGGGAGTTTCAGTTACATGAAGCCGGTTTTACAGCAGCAAATATCCCGGGCGTGGAAATTACCGGTCAGGAATATAAAGATGTAAACGGTTCGTTTTACGATGCCAACGGGCGGCTTTACGGGGAGGCGAGAATTGACCGGAAGTGGTACTACTGGGCTGACTGCGAAATGAAATATGATAAAGAAACATTACCATACATGATTAACGAAGGGAAATATTCCTACTTCAGTAAAATCGTAACGCAGCGGGTAACCAAAATCATTAACATCCCGATTTTGAAAAATGCCGGTCCGACAGTAACGCTGTGCCTGAAAAATTTAGCCTACGGCGCAATTACCAACACCGCCCGCTTACACAAACAATTGTGGTCTGAGACCTGTGCCCAGGTTCCCTGTTTTGCTCCGCTGCGGGACAAAGTGGTGCTCAACATTGTCGACGGCATCCGGGGCTGTTACAACGGCGGACCCGGCGCGAACCCGCAGTATTTCACTGATTATAAAACCATTTTGATCGGTACCGACCCGGTGGCGGTGGACCGGATTGGTTACGAAATTGTGCTGAAAAAACGGTTACGGGAAAAAATACAAAAATCCGAGTCGACGCGGGGAAGGGTATTTATGAACATGGCGCAGGAATATGGGCTGGGTGTCGCCGACGTGGAAAAGATTACCCATCAGAAAATACAACTCGGTTAGCGGTGCTACATATTTTTGAAAAAAAGCAAAATGAACGCCTTTCTTAAAAAGATTTTTTACCGAAGCTTCCCCTTCCTTTTGATGGCAAGCGTTTCTCTTCACGCGGAAGGGAAAACCACTTCTTCCACTCCTCTTTTGCACGTAAAGGATGTTCCCGGGTGGATTATCGCAGAAACGCGCCACATTGCCGGCAAAGAGCTCTACGGATATATCGACGGCGGCGCGGAAATTTACCTCGAATACGGTTTCGAAGAACTCACCGTTCAGCAACTGCAACAGGGTGAGCAGGAGTTACTGGTGGAAATATACCGGATGAAAGATGCCGAAGCTGCTTTTGGAATTTTTTCGGTTTCACATCGAAAGTGTTCTTTTGTAGAAAATTTTACCCGCTATCACTGCGATTCACCTTACCAGCTTTTATTTGTTAAAGGCGCTTATTTTGTAGCCATTACCAATTACCAGGGCATTGAAGAGGCACGGGAAAAAGCGCTGGCGGTTGCCCGAAAAATTTCGGATAAAATAAAGCAACCCGATGTGAACATTCCCGTAATATTTCAGAGCGGCGAATTTCAGCCGGACGTAAAGCGGTTGAAATTCTGCCGGGGAATTTTAGGCATACAGAATGCCATTCCCGAGTGGCGGAAGCTGTTTGACGGCTTCACCGGTTTTTCTGTATTTGTCCTGAAAATTGAGCGCGGGGAACAGTGGGCAAATATCGGGCTGGAAAGCGGAAAACCGGGTAATCTTTGTTGAATGGTCGTCCGGGTATTCGGAGTTTGAGCAATTGCTCCAACAGCTTTCCCGGTAGCTTACAGGTTCTTCTCCGGGGAATCATCGGGTAAGTTTAAAGGAATGAAATCAGGAACTTTTCGGAGGAAACACCATGGGTCACCACAGCAGAACCAGCGCCATTTTCTGGGGGCTTTTGCTTATTATTTTGGGGCTGCTATTTCTTTTACAAAATTTTGATTTATTAGATGTGGAAAATTTATTCCACCTGTTCTGGCCGGTGATACTGATTGCCGTCGGGGTAAAGATGTTGTTTGACCATCGGGACAAATCAAGGCGCATTTCTCGCCAGCCGTCAGGAAAAGAAGATTGGAAGAGCAGTGACTATGGAACAACGTTTTCCGAAAAAGAGAGCAATGTTTTCGGCGATATACGGTTATGTTTCGATGATCAAACGGTGCGCAGATTTGCGGTAAGCAACGTTTTTGGCGATATCGAATTGGATTATGCCCATGCGAAATTTGAAAACGAGGCGAAGATTCATATCAGTGGGGTCTTCGGCAACGTAGAAGTCCGGTTACCCCGGGAAATAAACGTTGAGTTTCGGGGCAGCTGCACCGCCGGAAGCATGAAAATATTCGGCGAAAAGCACGACGGGTTGTTTCAAAACGTTCATTACATTTCACCGGAAATCCGGAGTGAATTACCTACGGTGAAACTCTCGCTGGCAATTGTTTTCGGCGACGTCCGCATATTTCACTAAAGATTTCTGCTGACAAAAGTATTTTACATTTCCGTTAAAGATTGTATTTCGTGTTTTCTATAGCACCGGAGAGTAATACGTTCAATAATCCAGGTAGCGATTCACCGAAATGTAGCTTCCAATCCAACCCAGGAAAATACCAATCCCCAACAGAAACCAATTCATGTAATCGGGAACCAGTAACCGGGGAAAAATAATGTCCCGTACCAGGTTGGTAAACAAGTATAGAATTCCACTGGCAATGATTCCACCGGCAATTCCCTGGATCATTCCTTCAATTAGAAAAGGGCTTTTTATGAACCAATTTGTTGCGCCCACCAACCGCATAATCTGAATAATATCCCGGCGAGAATGAATTGTTAACCGGATGGTGTTAAAAATAAGAATGGTAATGACCACAAAAAGAAGAAGCGCAAACAGGGAGGCCGCGATTGCGGCAATGCGAAAATATTTGTGCAGAAAATTGATTATTTCCTTCTGGTATAAAACTTCCTGCACTTCCGGGTATTGTGAAATTTGCGCCACAAATTTTTCAATCAATTTCGGAGAAGCGTTTGCCGGATCAAGGATTATCCGGAAAGAAGCCGGAAGAGGATTTTCCTCGATAATCGTACTCAGGTCTTCACCGAAATTTTTTTGAAACTCCTCCAAGGCTTTTTCCCGCGAGATGTAAATCACTTTGGTTACACGGGTGTCCCGGGCAAGTTTTTTCCGTAGCTGTTTAATCTTTCCCGCATTCACCCCCGGTTGCAAAAAGACCTCGATTTCCACCTGCTGGTAAACACGGTCAAAAATGTCCCGGAGATTTTCTCCCGCCAGAAGGGAGATTCCAATCAGGCTCAGCGCCAGGCTAATGGAAAGAATGGAGACCACCGCCGAGAGCCGTGCTCTTTTTAAATTAATCATTCCCTCTTTTAAAGTGAAAAGAATGTTCATTTACAATTCAAGTATTTGGTTCAGGTTATCTGGGTCTATTTCTTGTTTTATGAATCCATCTTCCATAAGAAGCGTGCGGTGGGGTGCCCAGGTTATGAGCTTGTAATTATGGGTTGCCATGCAAACGGCAGTGCCGCTTTTGTTTATCTTTTCCAACAGATTCAAAATGTCTTTTGAAGCTTCCGGGTCCAGATTGCCGGTAGGTTCATCTGCCAGTAAAATGAAAGGTTCGTTAATTAAGGCACGGGCAATCGCTACGCGCTGTTTCTCTCCACCGGACAACATGTGATATTTGTGGTAGCGTTTATGGTTTAATCCAACCTGAGTAAGCACGCTCAGGACGCGGCTTTTTACTTCCCTCCGGCTTTTCCCGATTACCCGGAGACTGAATGCTACGTTTTCATAAACATTGCGGTCGGGTAATAATTTGAAATCCTGAAAAATAACGCCTACTTTACGCCGTAAGTAAGGGATCTCCCGTTTCCGGATATTTGAGGAACTGAATTTGTCTACCAGCACATTTCCGGCAGTGGGAATCAGGTCCATATAAATAAGGCGCAGCAAGGTGGTTTTTCCCGCACCGGTTTTGCCAATAAGATAAACAAATTCCCCCTTTCGGATTTTTAAATTAATTTCCCTCAGGATCAGACGGTTTTTACTTTTAACCGAAACGTTGAAAAATTCTATCATAAGTTCTGGTTCTTTTTAAGCACAAAGTGAGCGCGTTCACTGCCCTCGTTCACTTCGAAAAAAGTAAAGTCCTGGTAAACCGCGCGTAAGTCGAAAGCAGTTTTATTTCGAATCAAATGGGCAATGTCTGCAAAAGAATAGATATATTGAATGTGTCTTTCTTCAAAAATTCCCCTGGAAGTGTAAACGGTGAACTCCGTGATTTGCTGATGCGATTCCGCATTAAAAAAAGACCTTCGCTGGTAAGCATATTTACTGTCGATTACTTCGTTCTCAATGTCATCCCGGAAGCAATTTTGGCAGAGATTGTCGCTGACCACATCGAATATGAAAAGCCCCCCGGTTGGAAGTAACGAATAAACCCGTTTCAATGCATCGAGTATTATTGGGAGTGAGGGCAGGTAATTGATCGTATCGTAGAGGCAAGTGATGACCGCAAAAGCTGCCGGTCGTACCAGCTTCAATTCAGGTAGTCGATCAATCCAAAAATAGGTACCCGGATTTTTTTTTCTGGCCATTTTCAACATTGCCATAGAGGGATCACATCCATTGGCGGCAAAACCGAGTTTTTTGATTTCATAAATAAATTGACCCGTACCGCAACCGACATCCAATAGCCTTACGGGCAATTTTAAATGAGATTCGATAATTTTTTCTATGTATCTTGCCCAGTGATCATACTCAACGTGTTGCATAATCTCATCGTAAATCGAGCTCACCTTCTGGTAAGGCACGGTCTGAATTCGGCGAATACGCGTATTCATAAGCAAACGAGGATGCCTTATTTAATTGGCTATAGCCGATGAAGAATCCCGGGAAGCCCGGCAAACAATTTTCAGAGATCAAAAATTATCCACTATTGCTTTAGCAAATTCCGAGGTTTTCAAAGGCTTAATGTCACCTTCAAGCTGACGGGCGAGATCGTAAGTTACCTGTTTCTTCAGAATTGTTTTTTCCAGCGCTTCTTCAATGATTTGCCCAACTTCCGCCCATTTTAAATATTGGAACATCAAAACACCGGACAGGATGAGTGAAGATGGATTTACCTTGTCCATTCCGGTGTACTTAGGGGCAGTTCCATGCGTGGCTTCAAACAGAGCGTGGATATCTCCGATATTTGCCCCGGGAGCCATTCCCAGACCACCCACTTGGGCTGCGCAAGCGTCACTCAAATAGTCGCCATTTAAATTTGGTGTCGCAATAACATCATATTCATCTGTACGAGTGAGAATCTGTTGAAACATGCTATCGGCAATACGGTCTTTAATAATTTTTTTACCTTCCGGAAGTTTTCCATCGTACTTCGACCACAATTCAGCCTCGGTAATAAAACGGTCACCGAATTCTTGCTGCACTAATTCGTACCCCCAGTCCTTAAATGCACCCTCAGTATATTTCATGATGTTGCCTTTGTGCACAATCGTGAGGGAGGTACGATCATTCTCAATTACAAATTCAGCCGCCTTACGAACTAAATTTTTGGTTGCCGTTTCGCTAATTGGTTTTATCCCGATTCCCGAATCGAGTGAAATTTTAGTATTAAATTCGCTGTTTAAAAAATTGATAACTCGCTTTGCTTCATCGCTGCCCATTACCCATTCAATTCCGGCATACACATCCTCGGTATTTTCCCGAAAAACAACTACGTTCATTTTGGTGGGTTGTTTTACCGGGCTGGGTACGCCGCGATAATACTTTACCGGACGAACGCAGGCATACAGATTGAGCACCTGGCGCAAGGTTACGTTCAGGCTCCTAAAGCCACCACCAATCGGTGTGGTGAGAGGTCCCTTGATGGCGATGTAATAATTTCGAATTGTTTCAACCGTTTCTTCGGGAAGGTACTCATCGTAAATGCCCTTGGCTTTATCCCCGGCAAAAATTTCCATCCAGGCAATTTTTCGCTTACCGCCGTAGGCTTTTTCCACTGCCGCGTCAAAAACATATTTCGATGCTCTCCAGATATCCGGCCCAATTCCGTCACCCTCGATAAACGGAATGATGGGGTAGTCCGGGATTTCCAATTGCCCATTTTTTAGTGTAATCGGTTTACCAGATTCCGGGACTAAAATTTTCGAAGCCATATTCTTCTCCAAATTTTTTTTATTTACCTGCCTTAAATTAAATTCTTTTCGTTGGTAAAAAGAAGACAAAATAAATTTAGAATTTATGTACTCTACCAAAGTATTTTGTCCTCAATCGATCAACATGCCTCCACTAGCCTTTGTGTTTTTATCTTATAACAGTGTTTCATTACCATTCAAACCTCGCCTTCCAAACGTTTAATTTATAAATCAGGCTCAATCAGGTCAAGCATGAGAAATTTAGCCTTGCTTCATTCCTTCCACGCATAATTTTTACCCGGTTCAGTAGAAATCAACCCGGTCAATTCCGTCTTGCTAATCGTTTTGGGAAGTGTCTTCCTGCTCCCAGAACGCATCGCGAATTTGGGTTAGAAGTTTCTCAATCCGCTGCTGATGAGCATTCTGTTTCTTAAAAAAAGAATAAATCAGGTATTCGAGCGAAAGAATACAGATAAGAAGAAGCAAAATCAGAAAGTAAAGCATTTGAATGTTCTCCCAGGATTTTTTGAATGTTTCTTTCCAAAAACTCTTATTCAGTCAATATTTAAACCTCGCAAAATATTTATACTTCTTTTTACTATTAAAAATGAACAGAGAAATTTACAAAAAATTTAAAAACCAAACAGTAAAAATATCGAATTTTTCTTAATAAATTTATTAAGCATGGCTTTTATATTTTCATTTTTTGCTGTTCCATCTTTCTGACGACAGGTTGATTGAGGAAAGCAATTGCAACATTTTTTACAAATTGCTTTTAATGTTTGATGCATCTATATTTTTAGGATAAAATTTGGGAGAGAACCAAATTACATGGGTAACTCTTATTTTATTTCAGATGTTCATTTTGGCACCAAGTATTCAAAATCAGAGAAGATAAAAGAAAACAGCTTGCTGTCTTTTTTCGATCATGTAAGCCAATATGGTGATCGGCTTTTCATCGTTGGAGACCTTTTCGATTTCTGGTTCGAATATAGGCAAACAATTCCCAGGGGATATTCGAGAATCTTGTGCGGTTTATCCAACCTGAGGGAATTGGGGAAAGAAATGCACTATATTGCCGGAAACCATGATTTTTGGATGCGAGATTTCCTAAAGAAAGAACTCAACATAAATCTCCACTTCGATGAACTGAATTACCAATTGGAGGGAAAAAAATTCTATATATTTCATGGCGATGGCGTTGCAAAGGGAGAGCGAGGGTATCGTTTTCTGAAGAAAATTTTCCGAAACAAGATCAACATTTTTCTTTATAGTTTAATTCACCCGGATATTGGAATTCCATTAGCAAAGTGGGTTTCGGGTTTGAGCAGACAACACACTGCGAACAACCAGACACCTGACGAGACGGATTACATAAACCTGGCTCTTCGTAAATTTGAAGAGGGATTCGACTATTTTATTTTTGGACATTTGCACGCACCCCGCTACCAATTATTTGGGCAAAAAGTATACCTTAATCTGGGAGACTGGATAAATCACTTCACCTATGCTGTTTTTGATGGAGAAAAAATCCAACTATTATCCTGGAATAAATAAGAAGAAAAAGGGGTAAGTAGCAATAATTTTTCAGCGTATTTTGACGAATAAAAAAGATGAGCGGGCGGTGTTGTTAAAACCCTAAAGAAACCGATTGGATGGACGATTTTAAAGAATAGGTTTAGATTCCAAATGCTTTATCGAAACACCCCGGTCTATCTTCGCCCCCCAGATTGGGGTGCCTTATTTTCGGTCGGAGAAAGACAAATAAAAATAAATTCCGACTATTGACTTTATATAAAAAAAATGTTTTATTTACAGGCTTTTGATAAAACATTTTTGGAGGAATAATGAAAAGAACATATCAACCACACACTCGGAAGAGAAAAAATAAGCATGGTTTCAGA
>MVCZ01000028.1 GCA_002049825.1 Candidatus Zhuqueibacterota bacterium 4484_188 | reverse complement strand
AAGTATTCAATATATTAGGACAAAAGATAAAGACACTAGGAGATGGACGAATACCTGCCGGTGAACATCGGGTAACCTGGGAAGGACGTGACAACACCGGACGGGAAGTTGCCAGCGGGGTTTATATTTACCGCCTGTCTGCCGGGCAGGGTTTTGTGGAAAGCCGCAAAATGCTGCTGTTGCGCTGAAATTTGGCTAAAGCCGTCATTTCGCTTCGCTGTCATTATGGCTGACGCCGTCATTGGTCATTGGTCACTTGTCCTGAGCACCTGCCTGCGCCGAGGCTTCGGCAGGCAGGCATGCCTGGCTGCGCCGGCAGACAGGAAGTCGAAGGGGGGAGAAAAATTTGCTATTTTCAAATTCAATGGCTATATTTAAACAGTCGCTTGAATCGAATATCTATTTTCTTGTGGAAGGGTGGTTGGCTTGAATCGGAAAAATTCTCTCACGGAATCCGGCGCCCTCAAATAGAGATAATTAAAAGCAAATTTTTTGTTCATTTGAAGGACACAATACGTTTTTACCGGGAGGTGAAGATATGAAATATGTTCTGATTACATTAGCATTGTTTTTCCTCCTCTTCCAATGCCGGCGGCTAAATGAACCGTTCCTCCTCAATCCGGCGGATACTTCCGATCATTCGCTGCACCAGGGCACCATTTCCCACGATACGGCAGATGTCCGGGTGGAAGTGCAGCCGGGTGTGTGGCTGACTGTTCGCTGGGAAAGCAACGACAGCATCATAACGTTTGATGATGTACTGTCGGGAGAGGTGACCCTGAAAAATGACTCTGCCGATACCCCATTGCATTTGCATATTGTAAGTTGGCCCCCGGAAGCCAAACTTACCGTAACAGATGAGAACGACAGCTTACTTTACTATTACCCGGTGCTTACCGGGCGGGCAATTCTGGACAAATACCTGTTTCCCGGTGATTCGGTTACGGATAATATCGTTTGGAATCAGGCAGAGGAGGTTCGGCCGGGTTCGCAGTACATCAAAGTGTATTCCGGGGTGTACCATTTGTATGCCACCATTCGCGGCTATCCCGATTCTACAAATAAAAGGATTCACCGCCGGGTCACCATTCTTCCGGTGGGGAACAGGTTTAATACACGGTTATTTTATATTAAGAAGGACAGTGATTCGACAGCCTACCGGTTTGTGATACGAAACCGGATCCCGGAGGCAGTGGATTTGGTTCCGGTTCAACCGAATCCGCTGGAATTGCAATATCGTAAAGAGTCTTCGGATAGTATATTTTTTGTTCAATACTTTCTATTAAATGAAACGTCGATTCATCTTTCCCCTCATAGCGAGTGGAATTTTTCTTTTAAACTTCCTTCGCCTGGTCATCGGCTGTATGATTTTACTATGATCAAAATGATTCTTCACACCCAGCAAGGCGATTTTAGCAGCGAATATTTTTGGATTTAAATGCACAGCCCGGGGAAAAACGAACAGGAGAAAAATTCGGACGTTAAATAAACATATTGATTAAAAATAAAGAGGAGAATTTCAAATGGCTTCAAAAATTATTCCCGAAGAACAATTTGAATTTTTCTATCTCACTGAACTGACCCGACGTAAAATTAAACCCTTGAGCCGCTGGGAAAAACCGGTGAGTAATGCGCTGAAAAATTGGCTGCGACGACAGGGTTTAAACGTGGAAACTGTTCCACGAATAACTTTATCCGGCACACAAATTCCGGAAACGATTTTTAGCACTTCTTCCCGTTACCTTGATTATTACTCCCGCAAGTTTTCCAACAAATTGTTAAGCAAATCGGCGGAAGTGCAGCGGATTGAAGGATTCCTGTTTGGTTATCCCTCATGTTGCGTATCACAATTTATTCGGCAACCGTACACTCCCAACAGAGTGGCGACAGAAGACCAGCGACTGCTGTTTCACTGGATTTGTCCCGGTTGCCGGGCAACTCCCGATTTGCTGAATTATTACCGCACAATCCACCGGGACGTGAGGGAATGGTACCGGTCGCAATTTGCTGAAAAACCGCCGGTAAAACGGCATCTTCAGCAAAAATTCGCCGGACGGGCTCTGGCGGCTGCCGTTGCCGTTTGGCTGTCGGCAATGCCGCTTTTCGGACACAGCTTACAGGACAGCACCCATTTTATTCCGGTTCCCAACGATGTAGATGCCGACGGTCTGGCGTTTGCCGAGGAAGTGTACCTGGGCAGCAGTTTCATGAATCCCCGGAGTTTTTCCGGCATTAACGACATGGATTTTTGGACGCAGTACTTCAAAACGATTATCGACTCCCTTCCCACTTCTCCGCAGCCGAATGTGCCGTATAAATTGGAAAATTTTGCGTATGGGATTGAGGTCTGCCAAAAGTGCGGTGCCACGGTGAATATGGGGTTCGTCAAATTGGTCAATCCTTTGCGCAACCTGGAAATGGATATTCCTTTTATCGGGCTGCACTTTCTGGAAAATAACTGTTTTTCTTATGATGGGAATTTACACACCGGCAGAATCGATATCGATACACTGAAACAAATTCTTTTTCCTTACGATCCGGCGCATTTGCTAAACGTAACCGGAGACAGTGATGGAGATGGTCTGACCGACAGCGAGGAAGACAGTCTGTACCTGAATCCCAATAACCCCGATACGGATGGCGATGGTGTTCCGGACGGTGCGCAGGTCGCCGAACAGCTTACCCGGCTGTTCCCCAAACTCAAAGAGCAACCGGACAATATTCACAGCAGTATAACCTACCACCTGACTTGGGGTCTGGAAAATTGTGTGGTGTGCGGTTCTACCCATAATATGGGATTCATTGAATTACAAAATCCGGAAAACGGGCGCAGCTACCAGGTCCATTTAAACGGACTGCATGCCCTGGCACAGGGAAGTTTTGCCTATGACGGAACCGTATGGCACAACCAGCGGTCAGATGCGGTAAAACTCTACCGCACCATGAAAACCCATTTGCTGCATATTGAGAACGATTCGGATAATGACGGATTAACCGATGCCGAGGAGGTACATTTTGGTTTTAATCCCAATTTGAATGACACCAATGGCGATGGTGTATGCGACGGCATGGAACTGGCGCTGAGCATGAAAACGGTGCTGGATAGTCTTCCCACCACACCGCAGCCTCTTACGCCGTACGTGCTGCATCACCCCACGTTCGGATTCTGGAATTGCCTGTTGTGCGGTGAACCGGTAAATATGGGCTTCATGGAAGTGGTGAATCCCATCATAAACTGCCCTCCGTTGCAGATGAGCTACTATGCGTATCATTTTCTGGGGAAAGGCAGTTTCGCCTACGAGGGTCGGATCGATAGCGGGCAATGGATTGAGGGACGGATCGACCCGGTAAAGCTGGAGACTTACCTGGGATTTCAGTTACCCGCCAATCCGAACCCGCCGACCGAAGTTGTGTACACTTTCAAATTGAAACAGAATTATCCCAATCCGTTTAACGGTGAGACGGTAATCAAGTATGAAATACAAAATAAATTGATGGTTAAGTTAGAAATTTATGATGTAAGCGGTCGGAAAATTCGAACATTGGTTAACAGACTGTTGAACAAAGGTGAACATGAGGTTAGATGGAATGGTCGCGACGACACCGGACGGGAGGTTGCAGGCGGCGTGTATGTTTACCGGTTGAAAGTAAAAGGTTTTTTCCAAAGCAGTAAAATGCTATTGATACGATGAAATGAGGTAAATATTTTGAAGCTCGTTTTATTTATTATCTTTCTATCTTTTGGCACAATCCATTCACAATCTTCATCAATTATTCCGGTTGGTTTAGGAAATAAATGGATTTACCATGGATATTTCTACAGTAATGAAGGTCCACATACTGAAGAGTACACCTATACTCAGATAAAAACAGTTATTGGCGATACGACTCTTGTTAATCTTAATTACAATCTCATTGAAGTTGTGTCTATATATGATACCTTAACCACCAGTGATATAGAATTTTGGCGTGAGGATTCCGGAAAATTTTATATTAATCATGAAGTTAGATTTGATACAAGTATTGTGGAAGATACAACTTGGCAAGGAATAGATCCCCTAATTAACAAATTTGTCTACACTGGAAATGAATCATGGTGGGGGTATACTTATTTCACCCAGGATTGGGGAGTTTACTTTGATATAGGTATGCTAATATGGGTAGCAGATACAATAACTGCCAAGGGATTGGGAACAGTATTTTTCAACTATGACAGTTATGGCTTGGGTTCAACCGAGATTCGCCGTCGGATTCTCGAAGGAGCATATCTGGATAGTATTCCTTACGGTAAACCGGCACCTCCACTTAATTTGTCAATAACACCAGATACAAATTCCGTTATATTGAAATGGAACAAGAATGAAGAGCACGATGTGTGGCTTTACAGAATATACGCAGGAATAGGACCTGATTCACTCATTCTGCTGGATTCAACAACCGCGATTACTGATACCAGTAAAATTATTGCTAGTTTGAACGGTGGAACGACCTATTATTTTAGAGTGACAGCAGTTGATAGCCAACTTAACGAAAGTGGATTTTCAATTCGGGTAAAAACAACTACGCTTGGAATTCCCACCCAATTAAAGTTGCCCAGAGATAAAAGAGTTGAGATACCTGAAAAATATTATTTGCAGCAGAATTATCCCAATCCCTTCAACAGCGAAACGGTGATCAGTTACCAATTACTAAAAGCGGGGAAAGTTGAGCTGGTAATTTTTAACCTTCTGGGGCAGAAGGTGCGGATGTTGGTGTCAGAACGAAAGTACGCAGGTGCGCACCGGGTAAGCTGGGACGGACGCGAAGACACCGGGCAACCGGTTTCCAGCGGGGTGTATATTTACCGGTTGAAAGCCTGGAACCAATTTGTACAGAGTCGAAAAATGCTGCTAATGCGCTGAAAGATTGGAGTCGTGTGGTCGGAAATTAATTGAAACGTGTTCGGATGAATATATTTTTTGTAATCATTATCTGTAGTGAATAATTCGTTTATCAGGAATAAAAAAATGAAAAATTTTCAAATTATTACTTTAATCCTTGTTATAGTATCAGCCGTCTTTGGAACCGATCCTCAATTTTCTCAAACACCCGTTAAAATCCCGCTGTTTTATGGATTGGAGGGGAACGGAGCTTCGCCAGCATTTGTAGATATGGACAGTGACGGCGACCTGGATGTTGTATTCCATAGTTCGTGGAATAATCCCCTCGAATTTTTTCTGAATACCGGCACAGATGAAGAACCTTTGTTTGTCCTGGATCAAAACATGTTTGCTTTTCTCAACAGACCCTGGATTTATAGTTTTCGTTTTTTTGACTATGACCTGGATGGCGATCAGGATCTCGGTGTGATTTTAGCCCGATTTTCAAATGACCTGGCTTTGATTTACCGTAATGAAGGAACGCCGCAAGTTCCGGTATGGGTGAGTACACCGGATACACTCTTTAACGAATTTGAAACGCTTAGTGAGTTTTATATGGTTGATCTGGTGGGAGATTCGATCCCGGAGGTGCTCATCGCAGGACAGGATAGTCAATTCAATGAATATATTCTGAAACTCTATCGTCAAAGCGCCGATAGTTTAATCGAGATTCCCAATTATTTGGCTTTAACCGATACGTCTTTTGCCACTGATAAAAACTCGATTTTGCCTTATTGCATTCATTTTATCACTGTGCCGCCGGACTCGCAGCCATCTTTGCTTATTAATTACTACTGGCAGGAGTGGATTGGTCCTGGCGGAATGTTTTGGGAAACCTACGTCTATAAAAACATCGGAACAGTATCTCAACCGCTCTGGCAACCGTTTTCACATCGTCCTTTCTCCTGTATACCGATTGACTATAAGAACCCGAACCTGCCATTAGCCTGTTATTATGAAATCCACTCGTTTGGTGTTTATTATAAGGAAATGATTATTAACCCGGGTAGTATTGGGTTAATAACGCCGTATTTCTGGATGAAATCAGGAAATTCTTATTTTACCGACCTGACCGATTTTGACTGGAAACAAAATGGTTGGCAGGATGTTGTTTTGATTAATAATACGCTGATTGATGATCCCTCCACTTCTTTTAATGACGGGATGGATTTTTACATGTGCATACCGGATTTTGTCATGGACACCTCAGTACAGAATTATGATTTTGATCCCAGTTTTCCCCTGAACATGAGATGGGATAGCGAGGAACGACCATATATTGATTTTGCCGATATGGATGACGACGGAGATTCCGATTTGCTTTTTGTCAAGATGGGGAAGTATAAACTGTTTTGGAACACCGGAACAGATAGTTTCCCGGTGTGGGCAACAGGGGTAAACTTAAATTTTAATCACAGTTATTTAATCCACGGCGTTTCGCTGAAA
>MVCZ01000027.1 GCA_002049825.1 Candidatus Zhuqueibacterota bacterium 4484_188 | reverse complement strand
GGATTCGACACCGGTCTGGCGACTTCGCGGATAAAAATATTTGAAGAATTGCCCAATGCCGGTATCCCCTACACTTTCGAAAACTGGGAAAAATACTCCGAACTGGTGCATCACCTGATTCAGACCAATTCCATTGATACAGTGCGTGACATTTGGTGGGACATCCGCCCGCATCCCATTTTCGGAACCATCGAAGTGCGGGTGTGCGATGCCATGCCAACTTTAAAGGAGAATATAGCGGTTTCCACCTTAATCTATTTACTGGTGCTGAAAATAAGTCAGGAATTTGAGCGAAAGAACAAACTCCCGCAGTTGGATCGTTGGATTTTAGAGCAAAACAAATGGCGGGCAGCGCGGCATGGCATCAACGGCGAAATAATCGTAAACCAGGAAGGCGAAACCCGGTCGATCAAGCAACAAATAAAGGCACTGCACCAGGAGCTATTAGATTTTACCGATAATACTGATTTAAAATATTCCCAGAAATATTTGAATTTTATCCCGGAAATTTTGGAAAAACGCCCCAGTTACCAGCGACAGAGAGAATGGATTCGCCAGCGACCCGGCGATTATAAATTTGTAGTTGACAATTTGCTGAAAGAGACCCGGGAAAACTTACTGTTAAACGGTTACTGAACCGGGAAGTCATCAGGCTACGATTAATTCCCGACAAGTCGCCACCGGAACACCAGCAGAATTAAAACAATCGCTCATCCCCAACTCGAAAAACACTATATTTTCTTTAGCCATAAAACAGCAATAGTAATCAGGGCGCCGGGAATGAACGCTTCCCAAACGACATTTACGGCGCGAAAACCACTGTGCGCCCAACCGAGAAAAATTCCCAGGAACATCAGGAAAAAACCGCTGATTCTTGCCCACCGAATAAATTGCCGGTTAATGTCCGAGGATTTCTTTTTCATTAAATATTTCAGCCGAGAAAATCATGATTTCGGTGCCAGGGTCTTTCCAGGCTTCAGCGGGTAAACCGGCTTTAAAACAGGTCTGGCGCAAGAACTCTTCACGATTCCAATGCCATTCAGTAGCAACCTGCGGCAGCAGCAAACCACGCTGGAAACCCTTTTGAATGATAATCCCGTGCTTTCCTACCTGTATTTCGTTTACATCTTTAATTTTCTTTAGCGGAGAGAGCACCGATATTTCAATCTCCAGATCTTTCATTTCCTCCAACTTCACCGGTGGAAACCGCGGATCGCTAAAAGCAGCCGAGCGCGCCATGTCCATTACCGCCTGGTAAAGCGGTTTTATTCCTTCCACATACCCAATGCAGCCGCGTAACTGCCCGTGTTTGTGCAGCGTGACAAATACGCCGAACTCTTCTTTCAGCTTATCCGAAATCGGTTCGGTGGCAGGATATTCCTGCTTCTCGAGATAGGTGAGAATGGTTTGCCGGACTAATTTTAAAAGGTAAGCTTTCTCTTCCTTGTTCAGTCCGACAATCGGTTCTCCACTGGAATTTCTCATGGCGTTTACTCCTTGCCCTACACTTAAGAGCAAAATAAATAGAATGAAAGTAAAATATTTCATACGGTCCTCCCGTTCTCATAAATAGTGTTTTTTTACTCCGGGAACTTGTATGAAGATTCTTGAATCAAACTTTTATTCATTTTCCTGGCAAAAAGAGAATTTGAGCAAAGATGTTTCCGGATGTATTGAACAACTTTTGCCACAACGGATTTAGTCATTTAATAAATTACCGCCGAAAGATATCCCACAACCTCATTACGCTCACCGGTAATATCGCCGGAATTCCGGTATAGAATAACCCGTGAAGTTTCTGCGCCGAGCTTACGGGCTGTTTTCATAACGGTGATAACCGGACCGTAGCCGCACATTTCGGTTCGCCCCTCGGCGATGTCCTGCCATAATTTTTCTTCATCAAACGTTTCAATATCGGTCTGGGCAACCTGGTCGAGCACCCGTGCCCGGGCATCGGAGTGGAAATGCGATAAATCGCTGCTGGCGACAAATAGTGTGTGGGAAGTATCTATTACAGTAGTAAAAGCATTGGCTAATATTACGCTCTGTTCATAGGTCTGTTCTCCCATGGAAACAGGAACCAGTTGAAAGTTGCCTAATATCCACTGCAAGAAAGGTAACTGGACTTCCAGGGAATGTTCCGAGGAGGAATGTCCCAGGTCAGAGAGCTGAATATCCGGGTGAGCTTCAGCTAAAGCAGCGGCTGCTTTTTTATCCACCGGCACATCGCCCAGCGGTGTACGGTAGGCATCGCCGTTAAATACGCTGTTAAATGCAAAAGCGTCCTTATGGCTGGGGACAATTACCACCACCCGCTTTATCGGTGCATCAAAAATCTGCCGGTAAGCCCGTGCCGACACACCACCGGAATAAACATAACCGGCATGGGGCACAATCAGCGATTTCACCGGTCGGGGAAGTTCCAACAGCGGTGCCGCTTCCAACAGCAGGCTGAGTTCTCTTTCCAGCATCATCGGATCGCCCGGGTAAAACATTCCGGCAACACCGGCACTTCGAATTTTTTTACTTTGGGTCATGGGAAATCCGTTTTTACACTTTTTATATAACAATATAATACAATAGAAGATAGAACAAAATAAAATTTTAACGGGACACAAAGTTTTTTGAAAAGAATATTCTATGAATAAATGGAATGTGGTTAACAGGCACTGCCGCCCGACGGGAAATCGGCGTTACCGGGAAGAGGAAAATCAGAGGGGTTGAAAAATGGTTATTTTTAGGATTTTTCGAAAAACAGACCGTAGCAGTTAAACTTCCCCGGGCACCTCCTCGTCTAAATCCGACAAGCGCACTTCATGGTAATTCTGGTGTGACTCATATTCCTGTTGCAGACTCTTTATATGGTCTTCTTCCTGGCGCGCCAGCCAATCGAATATGAGTTTCACTTCCACATCGGCAGCCCGTTTATACTGCACTTTATAGAAATCGCGGCTGACTTTTTCCACCTGCATTGCCAGGTTAATGAGTTCCAAAACGGTCAAATTTTCCAATTCAATATCCAGCAACTGTTCCCGGTTAGGAAGTTCGGAATCCCATTCGTTCAGAGGAAACTGTCCGCCGCCTTCCCGGTATTTTTCCTTAATACGCTGTTCGTGAAAATGCTCTTCATTAATCAAATGTCGCAGCATCTGACGCGTTTTGGAATTTTTCACTTTTTTAAACATGTGCTGATAAACACGGATGGTATCCGATTCATTTTGCATCGCCATCTTCAGTGCATGCAACACTTCATTTGGAAGAACAGTCATCATTTTGCCCTCTGATTAAGATTCAAGATTATGCACCCTTTTGCGCCGGTTCCGATGTCGCGTTCTGATGACCGGGTAAAAAATCATCAGTGAAACTATTGGCAATGGTCTGACGAATCACTGTCACTTTAATCTGACCAGGATATTCCATCGATTTTTTAATTTTTCGGGCAATATCGCTGGCGAGCAATTTTGCCTCATTGTCCGACATTTTTTCGGGCAGAATCATTACCCGGATTTCACGCCCGGCAGAAAGTGCATAGGTTTTACCAACCCCTTCGAATGAATTTGCCAGTTCTTCCAGCTTGGAAATGCGCTGTGCATAGGCTTCCAGCGATTCTCTCCGGGCACCGGGACGGGCGCCGCTGATCCGGTCTGCCGCAGTAACTAAAACAGAAATCGGCGAAATCGGTTCGGCTTCCTCGTGGTGCGCCAGAACGGAATTGATCACCACCGGGTCTTCCCCGCAACGGGTGGTAATATCCACACCTATTGAAACATGGCTGCCTTCGGAATCGGAACTCACCGCTTTGCCGATATCATGAAACAGTCCGGCGCGCTTGGCTAATTCCACATCCAGTCCCAGTTCCGCCGCCATGCCACCCGCCAGCCAGGCAACTTCCTTGGAATGCTGAAGAATGTTTTGTCCGTAGCTGGTGCGGTATTTTAACCTGCCTAAATATTCTTTCATCTCCGGGTGCACATTGCGAATCTTCAACTCCTGCAAAGTCTCATCCGCCGCTTTCTTAACGCTGGCTTCTACTATTTTGGTTGCTTTCTGTACCTCAATCTCAATGGCTTTGGGATTGATGTTTTTATTCTTGATGAGCTGCTGCATGGCAATGCGGGCAATCTCACGGCGGATGGGATCGAAACTGGACATGACCACCGTCTCCGGGGTATCATCCACAATAACTTTCACGCCGGTTGCCGCTTCGAAAGCTTTTATGTTCCTGCCCTCCCGTCCGATGACGATTCCTTTCCAATCATCATTGGGCAATTCCACCGATATTAAGGTGGATTCCATAGTATATTCCGTTGCCATACGTTCAATGGCAAATGCCATAATTTCTTTGGCTTCCCAGCGCGCCCGCTCTTCCGCTTCGCGGCGAATATCAATCAGGGTCTGGGCTGCTTCGGCACGTGCCTGCGAATACATACTTTCCATCAGCATTTTCTTGGCGTCTTCACGGTTCATCCCGCTGGTTTTTTCCAGTCTTTTCAGCGCCTCTTCATGTAGATTTTCGAGTTCTTTCGCTTTTTCTTGAACTTTATGTTCCCTTCTGTTTAATTCCTTTTCCCTTTTTCGCACCTGCCATTCTTTTTCCTGGTTCTTATTACCTCCCCGCCGAATTTCCTTTTCTTTTTGGCGAAGCCGCTCCTCCGTTCTATTCAAATTCGCTTCGCGATCTTTAACTTGTTTCAGAAACTGCTCTTTTTCCCGGTACAGTTTCTCTTTTGCCTTCACATACGCTTCGCGCTCCATTTGTTCTACTTTCTTTTGGGCATGTTCCAGCAGTTCATTCGCCTCGATTTCTTTGCTTTTCATCGAACGGTGACTGATCAAATAAAACAAAACCATCCCAAATAAAATTCCCGCAATCCCTGCGGCAACAATATATATTATGTTCATTTCACACCTCTTTTTGTCATTATTGAACTGCTTGTTGCGCCCCCGGAGACAAATACCGGGGGCATCTGAAACTCCTTTTCAGGTTACTGCTCACTTCACTCGTTCGGTAAATATATACCAGCATTTGTGGGAATAAAACGACTTTTTCCCTTTTTGACCGGAATTATTCAGATTCCCGGCTTTACCGTTTACGGTTTCGGTTTGCTTTTATCTAACACCCCGGGTTTTAAAATCAGGCATTTTTGCGGAGCAAGAACGTAAAGCAGCCTGGCGGTACTTTTGCGGGCAACTGCCATTACCACATCCTGTGGTTTTATTCCCCACCCCGATACGTTCAGCACTCCACCGAAAGATTGTCCGTTTTTAAAGAAAAATATTTGCCGGGTTTCCGAATCGCAAACAAGCAACGTTCCATCGGCAGCTACCGAAACGCCCTTCGGCTGCTGCAGATCGGGATGGGTGATTTCGCCGGCATAATTCCCCAGGTAATCGAATACAACCACCGCTTTAGCAGCCGGATCGCTTACAAAGATTTTGCCACCCTCACTCACCGTCAACTGATGCGGATTAAGAAGCTGTCCCAGGTTTTCTGTGTTGTCCCCAAAGGCGACCTGTGGTTCGCTGAACCGGTCAAATTTAATAATACGGCGGTTCAGGTCTTCCAGAATAAACATGTCGTACTGCCCGGAAACGCCCACGCTCAACGGCATCTCGAAATAATAGTTGTTTTCGGCACGGCTCTTAAACTCATTCAAATAATTCAGATTTCCGTCGAAGCGTACGATCCGGTTGTTATTGTAATCAGCCACGTAAATATTCAGGGTAAGATGGGCGTCCACGTCCCGGGGATCGTTAAACTGCTCGCCGCCGGTGCCGAACCCGCCGATTTCTTTGACAAAAACAAAGTTCTGGTCGTATTTCACCAGCCGGTGCCGGGCACGATCAACAATGTAAATATTTCCTTCCGAGTCGAGATCGACCGCCACCGCATCCTGGAATTTCCCCGAGGGAGTCCGGCTGCCGTCCAATTGCTGCACCACACTCCAGGAAAGCGTAGCGTTAGGCGACTGTTCCTGGCAAATCGTTACCGCCGGAAACGTGACGGTTACAATCAGCACCAGGAGAATGAGTATTTTCATGGCTATTTCTCCACCTTTTTCTTTGACATCGAACCGGTCGAAATGGTTTCCATAAACGAAGAGATATGCTTAACCGGGATTACCTGGCAATTGGCGGTAATTTTCCGGGAAATATTTTGCCCCGTTACCGCCGGCAGGTAAATGCGCCGGAAACCCAATTTAACCGCTTCCTGCACCCGGCGTTCCGCCTGGCTCACCGGGCGCAGGTCGCCATTTAAGCCGATTTCGCCAATGTAAACCGATTTTGCCGGGAGCACCCGGAAATCCAGCCGGCAGTGCTTTTCCAGGATTGCCAGCAGCAGCGCCAAGCGTTTTTGGTCGAAACCGCTGACCGTCCGTTGGGGCACGCCGTAATTCGCCCGGCTCACTAACGACTGCACTTCTGCCAAAATAGGACGGCTTCCCTCGAAACTGCACACCACGCTGCTGCCGATTTGCGGCGCGGCGGAATCGGATAAAAACAGGCTGGAAGGATTTTCCACCTCTTTCAGTCCCTGCTGTTCCATCAAAAACAGTCCGATTTCGTGGGTGGCGCCAAAACGGTTTTTCAACGAACGCAAAATCCGGTACTGGTAGAAAGTATCGCCTTCAAAATAAATAACCACATCCACAGTGTGTTCCAGCAGTTTGGGCCCGGCAATGCTGCCCTCCTTGGTGATGTGCCCTACCAGGAACAGCGACCAGCCCTCTTCCTTGGCGGCGCGGAAGAGCCGGGCAGTGCACTCACGCAAGCTCGGTTTCTGCCAGCAGGGGCAGTGCAATGTTGCCAACCGCCAGACGGTCGGCTCGCGTTTTAATCTGTTTGAGCGATTCTTCTCCGCTGACGTAGAGACAGCTAATATTCTGTCGCACCAACGAAGCCGCCATCTGCAAGAGCAGGGTGGATTTGCCGATACCCGGATCACCGGAAATCAGCACCACCGAAGCCGGCATCACACCGCCGCCCAGCACCCGGTCCAGCTCATCGATGCCGGTGGACCGGCGGGCTTCCCCCGATTGTGCAATCTCTGACAGCAGGGAAATTTCCACGCTCGAGGTGCGCAGTTCCGCTGGCTTGTCCTGCTTCTCGATCCGGGTTTCCGCAAGGGTATTCCATGCCCCGCAAGCGGGACAGCGTCCGCTCCACTTGACCGTCTCGTGCCCGCAGGTCTGGCAGCGGAAAATTGTTTTCGGCTTCGACATGGTTGCTCGCCTGATAGTTCGACCAGAAATTTCTTTCGATGAAAAATAGGGGTAAACCGGGCAAAATCAAACCAAATTTGTATAACCTTGCTGACGGGTGAGTGAGTCAATGCGATCCCGGCTTGCCGGCAGACAGGCTTCGTCGTTTCACTCCTCGTGGCGTACCATAGGCACAAGTAGCCATCACTATGTGGCAATGACAAAGTACTTACCTTTTCACCTATTATGTATTATCCAATTTTAATTAACAAATTAGGACACCTTCCGATAGTATTACTTTAGAAATTTATGTTTTATATCTATAGCACAAAATTAAATGTCTAATACAAATACAGGATTGAACGATGGATGAAAAAAACAATCAATTTGACGTTTTTAAAACCGTAGCCGAGTTTTCCTCGGACTGGCTGATGTGGCTCGGTGATAATAACTCCATTAAATACATATCCCCGGCGGTAGAAACAATAACGGGATATGAGCCGCAGGAATTTATTAAAAACGCCAATCTGTTTAAAAAAATAATTCATCCTGAAGACAAAGAACACATCTTATACAAATTTGAAAACGAAATTAAAAATCCAAATTCCTGCTCTGCTCAGTTGTCAGCAGTAACCGCGATATTACAAGCGAGAAGCCGGCGGAATCAGCGTTAAAGGAAAAAGAAAAATTCCTGAAATCTATTTTTGACGGCATACAAAACCCGGTGCACGTCATTGACCGGGATTACAAAGTTCTGCTGACCAATAAAAAATTATTGGAATTGAAAAATGTAACTCAGGAAGATATCCGCGGAAAATTCTGTTACGAAGCCTACCAGGGAAAAAATGAGCTGTGCGAACAATGCGCGGCTAAGGAAGTTTTTGAAACGGGAAAGCCGCATTCGCTGATTAAAACGCTGCCTCTGCCCGATGGAAGAAAATGACGCGCATCATAGAACAAGCCGCCGAAGCGGTTGTAATTACGGATATTGAAGGAAATATCGAGTATGTCAATCCCGCTTTTGAGAAAATAACCGGCTACTCATTCAACGAAGCCCATGGGAAAAATCCCAGAATTTTACAAAGCAGCGAACATACGCCGGAATTTTACAAAGAACTTTGGGATACGATAACCAAGGGGAATATCTGGCGCGGTATGTTTATAAATAAGAATAAAAAAGGCAAAAATTATTACGAAGACGCCGTTATATTTCCCATCAAAGATGACTCTGGAAAAATTATAAACTATGCAAAAATTGCCAGAGATATTACCGAGTTGAAAAAAGCGGAAAATTCTTTACGTGAACAGGAAGAAATTTTACGAACCTTAATCAACTCAACGCCGGACATTATCTGTTTTAAAGACGGACAGGGACGCTGGCTGGAAGCAAATGACGCC
>MVCZ01000204.1 GCA_002049825.1 Candidatus Zhuqueibacterota bacterium 4484_188 | reverse complement strand
CGGAATCACCAGCACCACCCGCGCCCGCCGGGATTTGAAAAGTTGGTCGACCGAAGAAAGATTTCCCCGGTAGAAAAACGGTTTAAAAAAGCGGCTGCCCTTAAAATGGTCAATGATGTGACGCGACTGGGTTGAGTGGGCATAATCCACTACTGCCAAATCAACTTTCTGGATTTCCAGGTTCAGCGCATAGCCGAACATGATCAGTTGGACCACCGGCATCAGGAAAATAATCATCAGCGTGCGCGGATCGTGAATGATGTGCAGAAATTCTTTCTTCTCTGCCATTCCTGACCTGATTTTTACCCACACTTGACACAAGGAGCGAATACTCCCCCTTCCCTTTTAAATAAGGGAAGGGGGTCGGGGGGATGGGTTAAGATTCTGACCTCTTTATGCCAAGTTACCGGTGAGTTAAGCAATCTTACTTCTGAAAATGACATTATTTACCCCTGTTAATATTTCGTCACGAGTCAAGTCACGAGTCAATTGAATAAAAACAATTCTTTGTAACTACTCAGCTATATTCTTTTTCTGCCACAAAGACACAAAGTTACACAAAGATATTCTTTATTATTTTTTTCTTTGTGATTCTTCGTGCCTTTGTGGCTTCGTGGCTAAATATGCACCTTGAATCATTGGTTGTTTCTTTTCTCTGCTATCTCAGTCCTCTTAGGCTGAATAGTTACGATTCTTTTGAATACACCTTTTTGTTTGTTAAAAGATTATAACAATTTTTTTACTTTAATTGAAAACAAGATTCACCGTAAAACCGGTTTTCTCTTACCTATCCCCCTCACCCCCTTCCCTGATCCAACAGGGAAGGGGGAATTTTATCCTTGTAAGCGCTGTGTTAAATTTGTTCCCGCCAACCAATTTCATGATCGAACCTAAATACGCTTCCCGATTCTACTTTTCACCAGCTCCACAAAAACCTTCTGCATGGTCGGTTGCTGAAATCGCTGCCGGAGATTTTCCGGTGTATCCAGGGCAATTACTTTTCCCGTATCCATAATGCACACCCGGTGGCAGTATTCGGCTTCTTCCATAAAATGGGTGGTAACAAACACGGTGGTACCATGGTCTGCGGTCCGGTGAATCACGTCCCAAAACGCCCGGCGTACCCTGGGGTCCACCCCGGAGGTCGGTTCGTCCAGAAAGATAATCGAAGGCTCGTGCAGCATAGCGCAGCCCAGCGCCAAACGCTGTTTAAAGCCTAATGGCAGATCCCGGGTCAGGGTTTTGGCGCGAAGGGTTAATTTGAGCTCTGCAAAAATTTGCGTTTTCTTTTTCCGAATCGCTTCGTCATTCAACCCGTAAATCCCGCCGTAAAATTCGATGTTTTCTTCCACGGTTAAATCTTCGTAAAGAGAGAAGCGCTGGCTCATATAACCGATGTTTCGCTTAATCTGCTCACTTTCCCGGTAAATATCGAATCCGGCTACTGTACCCTGTCCATCGCTGGGCAACAGCAGACCGCACAGCATACGAATCAGGGTGGTCTTGCCCGCGCCGTTGGCGCCCAGGAAGCCGAAAATCTCGCCTTTACCCACCCGAATGCTCACCCGGGTTTGCACCGATACCTGGTTTGTCATTGAGATTCCCCGCCGATATTTTCCATGAACACATCCTCCATCGTGGGCTGCTGGGGTGACCATTTCTGCAGGTTTTCGCCGGATGCCCGCACCCACCGCTGCCAGTCTCCCGGAGCGGGAGCCTCGGTAAAGCTGACATGAACCGCCTCGCCGAACAATTGGGTATTGTGCACCGCCGGCTGCCGGTCGAAAAATTCCCGCAACTGTCGTAGTTGTTTGCCGGTAACCCGGAACAGCGGAAACCGGTATTGCGCCTTTACCTGCACCGGCGTGCCGGAAGCAATAATTTTTCCCAGGTGCATCAGCGCCACCCGGTCGCAGCGGTCTGCTTCATCCATGTAGGCGGTGGAAACAAAAATGGTGGTTCCCTCCCGGCGGATTTCGGCGAGTATTTCCCAGAACTCCTCGCGGGACACCGGATCGACACCAAAAGTCGGTTCGTCGAGCACCAGGATTTCCGGGGTATGAATCAGGGCGCAGGAAAGCGCCAGCTTTTGTTTCATTCCCCCGGACAGCGCCGCGGCTTGCCGGTCTTTAAACGGGGCGAGCCGGGAAAATTTATAAAGCTGTGCCAGCCGTTTTTCCCGCTCAGCTTCCGGCACCTTGAACACATCGGCAAAAAATTTCAGATTCTGCTCTACCGTCAAATCCGGGTAAAGGGAAAAGCGTTGCGGCATATAGCCCAGGATGCTTCGAATGGCGAAAATATCCCGAGCCACGTCCAGACCGTTTACCAGAATCTGTCCACCGGTGGGTTTGAGCAGGGTGCAGATGGCGCGGATCAGGCTGGTTTTTCCCGCACCATCGGGACCTATCAGACCGAAAAGCTCGCCTTCCTTAACCCGGAGCGATACCCGGTCTACTGCCACACGGGAACCGTAATTTTTGCTGAAATTGATAATGTTTAGTGCCGGATCGCTCATTAATCTAACTGCCCTGTAAATGAATTTCTACAGGCATCCCCTGCTTTAAAATACCATCTTTATTGGGAATCCGGATTTTTACCGCATACACCAGCGAGGTGCGGGTTTCCGGGGTCAGAATCGTTTTGGGGGTAAACTCCGCTTTCGGGCTGATCCAGCTTATTGTCCCCTGAAGCGAAGATTTGCTGCCATCCGGGACAATCTCCACTTCCTGCCCGACCCGTATCTGCGGTAGTAACGTTTCGGAAACATAAATCTTTACCCACACTTGCGATAAATCAATCACTTCCACCACCGGGTTCAGCGGCGGAACCGCTTCTCCGGCTTCAAAATATTTGTTGGAAATAACCCCGGCAATGGGCGAGGTAATTTGTGCGTCCCGGATTTTCTTTTTCAGCGACTGAATTTGTCGGACTCACTTTTTTCCAGGCGGTTTTTCAGGTCGTCCACCGTTTGCTGATTTACCGAGGAAGATTCCAGCAATTTCTGAAAACGCCGAAACTTCTTGCGCATGTATTCCAGGTCGTTTTTTGCCTGTTTTAGTTTGGTTGTAGTTAACTGTTCCTGCGCCCGTATTTCCTCCAGGGCGCCCTGCAATTTCTGTTTCTGGAAAGATAATTCCAGGGTATCGATCCTGGCAAGAAGCTGACCTTTTTCCACCCGGTCGCCGGTATCTACCAGCAGCGTTTCAATCTTACCGCCAGTGAGTGCCGGAACCTGAATGGTAGTGGCTTCGATGACCCCGGTATAAACAAGCTGTTTCTCACCGTTCCGCGAGCAGGAAAGACACAGCACAGCGGCGGTAAACATAACAAGTAGAATTTTTACTTTCATCTGTTCCTCCGGAACACCATTAGTTTTTTGCATCGGTTTACCCGATTTATTTCGTTTAGAACTTTCGCTTCATATTTTCAAATTAATCATACCCGGGAGATTCCCGAGACTAAAAAATGGCAAAATGATTAAAGGTAAAATGATTATAAAAAATAAAGGACAAACGTTTTAGTCTTGTCCGATCTGTCCTGTGACAAAGGACATTTGCGCCTGGTCTTTTAACCAGTTTATATAGTTAACCTGTAATTGAAGCTGTGCAGCCGTAAGGGCATTTTCCGCATCGCTGACCTCGATGGTGGTCGCCAGCCCCTGCTCGAATTTGTCCCGAACCATGCGGTAGCGTTTCTGTTCCTGCAAAACCAGTTTTCGGGTTAATTCAATCTGCTCCCGGTCGCTTAGCAGATTTTCATAGGTCTGTATAACCTGCTGACGGATATTTTGCCGGAGTTTTTGCGCCTCGCTATCGATTATTTTTAGGGAATATTCCGCCTGTTTTACCTGTCTTCCGGTTTTACCCCGGTGCCACAGTTCCCATTGCAGATTCAGACCAATCGTATAATATTTCATCCATTCGTCTTTGAAAAAATTAACCCCCGGTCGGGCATAATGGTAACCGGCGCGGGCAAATAATTGTGGAAAATAACGCGACTGTAAAGCCTTCTTGCGGAACATTTGCGTTTGAAATTGGTGCTTGAACTGCGCGAATTCCGGGCGAAGCTTTTCCGCCAGCTTCAGGTAATATGACTGAGCCGGCAAAGCCGTGTTCAGGTTTTCTGCCGAAAACTTTTCAACTGAGGGAACAGACGGAACATTCAGAACCAGCGCCAACTGACTGAGAATCACCTTACTCACATGCCCAAGCCGGGCCTGTTTGGTTTGAATGTCCAAAAGCTGATTACTCATTTTTAATGTGTCGAATCCGGTTGCCTGCCCGGCGACGAAAAGGTTTTTTACTACTTGCAACTGCTGTCGGAGCCTCTCCCGGCTGGTTTGCAGTACTCGCTGCTGCAATTCGTTAAGTTGGGCTGAGTAGTAAATCGAATGAATCTGTAACAGAATCCGGTTCTCAACCGCCTGCTTCTGTGCTTCAGCCTGTCGGATGTTCTCTGCTGCCGATTTCACCATGTTTCTGGTTCGGAAGCCGGTAAAGAGCGGCTGCTGCACCTGGAGCGGGAAAATACTCCGCCTTTTGTGCCGCCAGAGCAGCCCGTGCTTGTTCCAGCCGCCGGGTTTGTTGCTGCAAAGTCAGGTTGTTTTGCTTGCTTAATTCCAGCGCCCGGGACAGGGAAATGGTCTCACTTTGGGCGAAAAGCCCGGAAGCGATGAGCACTCCGACAAAAACACTCACAAAATTAAATGTAAACGTACGCATTTTTTGCCTGGATTTTATGGGTGAACGCCTTGCCAGATGAGCTGAAATATCTCATCCTTTCTTTTCTCGATAAATGCCGAATCGGTAACCTGCACCCCGGAAAAAATTGACTCGACCAGCGGCTGTGCGATAAATACGAAAATAGACATCCCAATCATGCTGAGCAGCAGGTGAAGTGGGTCGAGCGGTCGAATTTTTTTCTCCTGAACCGCTTGTTCAATTTTTTTGATGAAAGAATGGGGCGTCTTGGATTCGGATTCGGAAAAGACTTCGGAAACAACCTCAACAAACATCTGCCCGCCATGACCGATTTCCCAAAGAATAAAGCGGATAATCCGGGGATTCTGCCGCAGATGCTCGATATAATTGCTGATGAAACCATGCAGAAAATTTTCGATATTTTCCGAAATGGGAATCGAATCCAGGAAAGCATGAAAAAAACACCGCACTTCGCTTGAGAAAACGTGCGAATAAAGTCTTTCTTTGGAGCGGAAATAATAGTGCAACAGCGCTTT
>MVCZ01000026.1 GCA_002049825.1 Candidatus Zhuqueibacterota bacterium 4484_188 | reverse complement strand
ATACGGACCATCATAATGAATTACGACCGAGTCGCCACGGCTGGCATCAGCTTTGAACTTCACAACTTTCTTCTGCACCGGTCGGTTCTCAGCCGTACTCAGCGTACCGCCGGTGTTGAACTTGCTATAATCGGTTCTCTTAACCACAGTCGGCCAGACGACCAGGCTGTAATCCAACGGACCATTTCCATTATTGGAAACGGTAATTGGTACATTAAGCGTGTCGCCCATGCTCAGTGTATCATCAATGGCTGTAACACTCAGATCAATAGTGGGAGCTGTGAGCGCAAAATCAACCACCGTTGTGCTGTCTTTGTAGACAATCACACTATCTTCTGTGGCAGTGTTGTATCCATCTTTTTCTACTGTCATCGTATACATGCCGGTGAAGATGGGTGAGAAGCTATAGGCACCAGTGGCATCGGTATATGTCATATCTCCGTTCACGGTAACCAGTGCACTATCAATCGGCGAACCGGAGGACAGTTCGGTAACCGTTCCGGAGAGGGTGCCAACGTCTATCTCTTTTACTACTACATCGTCAACAGCCCAGCCAGAAGCCCAGGCGCCGCCATCATCGGCATGGAAAGCAATCCAAACCGAGTCGTGACCGGCACCGGCGTAAGCGGACAGATCGTAATCTAACACCACCCAACCGGGATCCGGCATCAATGAATCTACCTTGGTCCAGGTTGCGCCGCCGTCCTCCAAAGATCGTGTGGTCAGGAATAAGCCAATAAGTACTGCTCAACGAAGCGCTATCGCCAATCAACCATCCGACACCATTACTGGTTGCCGCCCAGCCAGTTGGCAAGCCGCCGCCTTCAAAGTCTTCCATCAGGAACACACCGGGAGGTAGCGGTTCCTGCCAGGGTGCATTCGGAGACGGAACACTGTTATTGGTGAAGGTGTTGTTCAGGTCTTCGCTGGTTTCGTCAGCACCGGTAATGCCGTTTCCACCGGTCATCACCTGCGTGCCTTCGGCAAAATCGGTACGGTGTACCGAAAAACCATAACCGTGATTTACCGCCGAAACCTGGTTGGCAATCGGAGTATCCGGCAGGTACATGGTACTGTCGGTACCGGGATCCGGTCCGTCAATCGCCACGCCGGTTTTGTCCACTGCTTCGTTATTCGGAACCGGCGAGCCGGAATTGTAGAGCAGGTAGTCCACATCCTTTACCAGGTCGGATGCACCGTCCCAGTAATACATGATCACCACTTCGTCACCGTTAGTTAATCCGCCTTGCCCGTTGATTGATCCCGGTACTGCTTCGCGCATATCGGGAACATCGTTGGCAAAGTTGGTACTATCTTCATACAATTCATAGGTAGGCAGAACACCATATTCATCGAAGAATATGGAATCGCCGTCCAGCGCGATGGTCTGGTATTCTCCGGGTGCAATCATCGCGCCATCCGGGAAGCGGGCATTGAAATCTGAGTACGTGCCGCCGCCGCCGCCGCCTTCGACAACCTGGTAATAGTAGGTTCCCGATGAAGCATGAGTCGCATCGGTAACATAGTAATCACTCAGATCAACACTATCCGGATTAGGATTGTAGAATTCAACAAACTCACCGGCGGTTGGTGTAACCACGATTTCGGTGATCAGGAGCTTTTTGGTGCCGGCAAGAACCTGCACGGTCAAATCGCCTGCCTGTGCCGGATCGTAGCCGTTGTTGGTTCCGTCCAGATCGGCATACAGCCAGGGAGCACCGTTCCAGGAGTAGCGGTAGGCATAATCGTAGCTGCCCGATGTTGGCACGGTTAAAGTTCCCATAAATTCATCATTGTTTCCCTGATCCATATTAAATGTTGTAGAAGACCAGGTCCAGTCTGCACTACCCTGACCGGTAAGCGTATCGAAAGGTAATGAACCATCAGGACCATAGCCAACCTCAGCAACCAGACCGGGTGTTGCCCCGGGAACGCTGGTTACGCTTCGGTAGGAACATTTTCCTGGGTTGTGGTGGAAGGCGGCCACTGCAAATTCGCCCAATTGATGGCATCGTACACTGCGAAATCATCGATACTAATATCATGATAGAAAGAGGTGGTTTCGAACACCCGGAAGCGAACTTTCGTTCCGGTTGATTTGTAAGCAGTCAAATTAATTGATTTGTAAGCAGTCAAATTAATGGTCTCTTTCTTCCATTGTTCGGCAACATTACCAATGGAATCGACATTCATTTGCCAGGTTGTGCCATCATAAATATCAACCAGCATGTAACCGGGAGTTGCCGTTCCGCCATCATTGAAACTCCAGTACCAGAAGGTGAGCTCCGGGTTAACAAGTGTTGAAATATCCATTGGTCGGGAAATTAGAATTGTGGCATCGGTTGGATTAGGGCTTGAATCGTCTACGTAGGCAAAATATCCGGAACCGGTGGTGTGGTCGGCATTCGGGCCATGCCCGGCAGACTGTTCAAATTTCCAATCTTTCCCCGAATCGTTCGGATCGTTTAACCAGCCGTCAGGAATAATCCCGCTATTTTCGAAATCTTCAAAATAGGGGAATGTAGTTACCGTTGCCTGGAAACCAACACCTTGAACCGGAATAACCAGCAGAGCGTCGCTACCATTGACACCATCATGATCAATAGTGATATTACCGGTCACCGGACCTTCAATTGTTGGGATGTATTCAACGGTAAAGGTCTCGGTTTGGAAAGTGCCGATTGTTGTCGGGACATTCGAAACTACAAATTCGGGGTTATCGGAAGTGATCGAATTAATGGTGAGCAAAGCACCTGTATTTGTCAAATCGATATTAACAGAACTCGTATCACCAATATTCACGGTTCCGTAGTCAACCGAATCTACAGAAGCATAAAGTACACCGGTAGAAGCGATATATTTCGGCGGCAGCGCCATGTCGTCCAGATAAAAGCTGGAGCCGCTGGTGCTACCGGTCGGGTAGAAATAATGAAACGCCAGGAAAGTGCTGTCGTTTTGCGGATAGGAGGACAGATCGAAAGAAAAATATTCGAATGTCGTCCGATGATTATCCACCACGCCAACGCGTGTCCAGGTGGCACCTAAATCTGTAGAAATCAGAACTTCCAGCGAATCATCACCGGAGGAAGTGCCTTTGCTGTAGAAACTTACCTGGCTGGGTCCACTGGTCAGGTCTAAGCGTGCAGTATATAAATAAGTCGTGTCTTTTCCGGTTGAACCGCTCTTCAAGGCAGCATAGTCGCCCCAGTGTTCGGTTGAACTGCGTGTCCAACTGGCGCCATGAAGGGTAAATCCATAGCCGCCCGGGGTAAACCAGGTAGCGTGGTCGGCTTCGAAATCAACCACGTAAGAGCCGGCGGGCACCGATTGCAGCGTGGCATACACCGTATCCGGGCTGCTGGCGGCGTTGTTGATAAATTCGATCCAAGCCGTGTCCATCGCTACCGCAGTTGGTGTCCAGGTAACCAGCACACTGTCGGTTCCGATTGGCGGAATGGTCAACGTCGTAGGTGTCACGGTAATATCGGACATGGAAATCATCGATTGCCATATCGCCGGCATAGCTTGTGCCGCGATAGCTGCGAAAACGCAGGCTGATTGTTTGTCCGGCATAGGTGCTCAAGTCCACTGTTTTTTTCAACCAGGGATCGGTTTGCGAGCCCTGCTGCTGACCGATGAGTGGGGTCATAATGTCATTGGGCTCAGGTCGAAAGGCGGTGTATAAACAAAAGCCGAATCTCCCAGTGAGCCGGACGATGCTTCGGTAAACAGATAAATTCCGGCTGAAGTACCAAGGGTATGGTCGACCGTCGGCCCGGTGTTGCTTGAGGGAGTACCGCCGTTATCCACGTTCCAGCGGAAAAACGAGGTGGTATTGGTCGGGTCGTTGCTCCAGTTGTTGGTAAACCCGGTGGCGTTCGTTCCTACGGTGAAGGTTTCAAAATCTTCCAGGTAGGGATAGGTGCTCACTACAATACTGATACCAGTACCAGTAAGCGGGACATCATGGGTAGCATCCGCTGTATTATCTACGAAAGTCAGATTGGCCATTTTGTCGCCGAGAGAAGTCGGGACAAAATACACATCTACAGACATGCTTTCGAAATAACCCAAATCTACCGGATAGGTATTGGTGTCGCTCACAAAGAATTCACCGGGATTCAATCCGCTGAGGGCAACAGAGTTGATAGTCAGCGTGCCGCCACCTTCGTTCTTAACCGTTACCGTTTGAACAGCCGAGGTGTCGCCCACGTTAGTATTACCAAAGCCCACAGAATCCGGGTTTACGGCAAAAATTGGAGTCGGAGATGTATAGATTTCAGGGCCTTCAAAATCGTCTACGTCTAAATAAAGCTGGTCAACCGATACACAAACGACAGCGACATATACTGTGCCACCAGCATAGGGAGTCAAATCGTAAGCATACTGGTTATACACATTCGGAATCTGATTGGCTGATCCCAGGGTAACAGTAAAATCAGAAATAGCAGTACCAGTAGTCGACAGTTTAACAACAAAATCCTCTAAAAAAGTAGTACTGGCGGATTTTGCCCAAAATTTGATTGAATCGCCCGCAACAGGTGCCAATGCCGGGGTAATTAACCAGTCATCATTTCCAGATGCATTATACCGCACACGTGCATGGTAAGTCCCGGTATGCGGGGCTGATGTAGATGTGCCCCACGTATAGCCATCGCCATCATTGTCGTAAACAGTCCAGTTTACTGGAATGAGACCGCTCTCGAAGCCTTCATTCAGGGCTCCACGCGTAGGCGGGCCAAACAAAGGTTTCTGAGGTTCAAGATACGGCTGAATGAGCTGCATCTGTGCTTCGGACAACTCCTGTCCGCCGGTATAGGCTTTAAGCAGGTTTGCCACTTCTTCATTCTCTGCAGCAAATCCAAAGCTGGCAAAGCTGAAGATAAGCACCGCTGCCATAAAAAATTGCAACCACTTTTTCATAAATACCTCCATTAATTAGTTAAATTACTATGGAAAACAAATGCGAAAATATGCCTTATATACGCTGGAAAGCCATCACCTCCTTCTGATATACTAAATATTTGTGAACTGGTTTATGTAAAAGATCATTGTATTCGATAGAGAAGCATGGTAACACAATGAACAAGGAAAAATCTTTTATACATCTTCCCCCGTTTGGACTTGGGTTCGTGTCCCTGGGAATCCAGATCGTCTTCATCCGCCTTCTGCTGGAAATTTTTCAAGGCAACGAATTAAGCGTCGGTCTGGTTTTGTCGGTGTGGTTAATCGGCAGTGCCCTCGGTGCCGCCGTTTTTCAACCGCTACTTAAAAAGCTTGACCTGTCTTCCGCACTGCCGGTAATTTTATTTCCAATCCTTCTGACGGATTATTTCTTAATAAAAATCACTCCCCACCTGTTCGGTTTGCTGCCCGGTGCGCAACTAAACCTGGAAAGTATGGTCTGGGTATCCCTGGGGACCATCATCCCCGCCGCGCTATTAATGGGCGCCCTGTTCCCCTGCCTGGTGGAATTACAATCGGCAAGTAAAATAAGCAAAAGCAAAAATATTACTGAAATTTACCAGTGGGAAAGTATGGGCGCTTTTGCTGCCGGTTTGCTGCTCAATTTCATTCTCTTCTCCGTTCTGAATAGTTTTCAGATAGTCATTCTGTGCCTGATGGTATTTTATTTATTCCTTCCGGGAAATCTCATTGGACAATTTACAATTCTGAAAAAGGTAAACCGGCTCCGGATTATTTACCTTTTTTTCTGCATTATTCTTCTTTTAAGCGGACCGGTACTGGTAAACTATTTTCATGCCCACATTTACAAACCGTACCTCATCCTGTCGGAGAAAGACACCCCCTATGGGAACCTGAAAGTAACCCGGCTGGAAAAACAGTTGGTGCTATTTTCACAGGGAAAGGTACTCTACAGTACGCCGGACCCGTTTTCCGCCGAAAGCCGGACCCTGCTGCCCTTACTCCTTCATCCTGCACCCCGGCACATTCTGATCCTGGGCGGGAATCTTGTCGGTTACCTTCCCTACCTGGAACACATTCCCTCGGTAACACAAATCGTCTATGTTGAGATTGACCCGACGCTGGTCGAGTTTCAACGAAAGCTTATCGACAGTACAGAATTCCGCACCGGTTTAAAATTGGAATTTGTGGTATCCGATATTCGCAAATTCCTTACCCTTGGAACTGAAAAATACGACCTGATTTGCCTGAACCAGCCCGAAGCCAGTACGCTGAACCTGAATCGGCTATATAGCCAAACGTTTGTCAGGTTGGTGAAACAGCGGTTAAAAACAGGGGGAATATATTTTTTCACCATTCGCTCTTCGGAAAATTACCTGAACGCGGATTTAGCGCAATATATCAATATTCTGAAAAACACGGTCGAATCGGTTTTTACCTCGGTATTTATCGTTCCGGGAGACGAAAATCATTTTCTTGCCAGCGATACTAATTATTTCACCGATATTCTGAGCCGCTATTCGGAAAAGTTAAAAACCTACCACCTTCGTCCCACCTATTTTGTTCCGGCTTACCTGAATTTCCGTCTGTCCGGGGAACGGGTCCGTTCTTTTGCAGAGCAATTAAGCCGCCAGCCAGTTACCGGGTTGAATACAGATTTCAACCTGAAAGCTTACCTCTATCACTTCCGGGTGTGGAACCGGGTGTACGGTTTAAGAACTAAACATGTTTTCAACTTCTTAAACAAATATAAATTTTGGCTAATTATTGGATCATTATTACTACTTTTTATTACGAAAATAGTCTTATGGCGAAGATCGACTATGCGTCTTCTAATGCGATTATCAATTATTGGGGGCATATCGGTTGCTTTAGAAATTATTTTCATGTTAGAGTACCAGGTTTTATTTGGAACCCTTTACTCCAGAATAGCTATTATTTTCAGCCTTTATATGATTGGACTTGCAAGCGGTACCGCAATCATCAACAAACTGAATTTAAAGAAAGTTAAAGATAGTTATTTTAGAATCGTGACAATCGGTTTGATTTTTTGTGCTATACTGTTCATTCCTCTTATCATATTTGAATGGCAGATTATTTCGAACTCCGTACTATATCAAACCATGCAGTGGATTATATTGCCACTCATTATCTTTTTGATAGGTCTATTCACAGGAAATTATTTTAGCCTGATAACCGCGGCGTTTTATGCAGGAAATAAAATCTCTGCGGCAGGACTAACCTACGGGGCAGATTTAGCAGGTGCAGTTATCTTTTCATTTTTGAGTTCGCTTGTTCTTATTCCGATTTTTGGAGTTACCGGGAGTTTGTTCTTTGTTATCGTTCTACTAATATTTGTTATGTTGTAATTACTCCACCTTTAGATATTTGCTATTGGTCTTTCGCTTTTTGATAAGATCGTTTATCATTTTTTGCGTTTTATCTGATCTTTCCATAATCACATTTACTTCTTTTTTGGGTAAGTGCTCAGCCTTCATTCTGTCTTCCTGCTTGGCAGTCTGTCAGACACCGGACCCTTGACTGGTAAATTTCAATAACCAAGCCTCTCCACAGAAATAACTCGGTTACGGACTCCCTGCCTGCTAACACAGTCGGGCAGAGAGTGTCTCCTGGCGTAAACCATCCCTTCCGAAGAGGAAAGCCCGGTAATTTAAAACTCTACTGAAAGAATCTCCGGGAAACAAATATTTTTTAGTGTTTTGTACGGAATTTGAGGTTTGTAATTTACTACGGTGTCCTTAAACATCGAAATGTATAGTCCATAGAACCGAGGTGCCTGCTTCCAGATTTGGAAATGTAAAACCTAAATTGGTAATTTCGAAAAAAGTAGCTTTATTTGTAGATTGTCTTCATTCTTTTGAGACGTTATAAAAAAAAATTATTTTATTATAATTATTTCAAAATACAATGGCATGATTAAGTAACTTACTGATAAAAAAACATGAAACTTATGGAGGTTCGTCATGAAAAGTAAATGCACTTTCTTCTTTGTCATCGGGCTACTATTTATTGCAATACCGGGATGGGCACAGTGGCAAGCACCGGTGAATGTGGGCGCCGGAGTAAACACCCCGGTTGCAGACAATACACCTTGTTTAAACTTTGCAGGAGATACGCTGTATATTGCATCTTTCCGCAGCGGGGGTCAAGGTTCAGCGGACATCTGGATGACAGTTCTGCAAAGCGGTGTATGGCAACCTGTAACAAATTTTGGAACGCCAATTAATTCCAGCGGTCTTGAAATATCACCGGGGATTTCAGCAGATAGCAAAACCCTGTTTTTTTGCTCAACACGTTCAGGCGGAACCGGAGGTTTGGATATTTGGGTCAGTTATAAGTCGGGTGGAATATGGAGCACACCAGTTGCGGTCTCCGAGGTGAATACTACAGACAGTGACATGCATCCATTTATTAGTGCTGATGGGCAAAAGCTTTACTTTTCTTCTAACCGCTCCGGCGGTCCCGGAAATCACGATATTTATGTTTCACATTGGAGCGGCTCAGTATGGGGTACTCCTCAGTTAATCCCCGGAAACGTAAACACAGCCAGTGATGAAGCTCATCCCTCATTAACCGCAGACGGTCAGACTATGTACTTCTCTTCCAACCGGTCGGGTGGAATTGGCGGCACGGACATCTATGTTTCTCATTGGACCGGTAGCGAATGGGATTCCCCTGTCAATTTAGGAGGTGTGGTTAATTCCGGTGAAACCGATCAATTCCCGGCAATATCAGGTGATGGGACAAAATTGATATTTGTCTCAAGAAGAACGGGTGGTTACGGAAATTTTGATATTTGGGAATCTGTCTACAACCCAACTAACAATTTATGGGGAATCGTTTCTCTTCGAAATAACCCGCCGGATCTGTCCGGGACTATAGTTGCCATTGGCAATCTGATAGATACCACCGACGCATTAGGTCACTATTCATTAAATGCAGTGCCCCAGGATTCCGTAACATTGATAGCTTTTCACCCTGGCTATAGTCCTTTCGATACTCTTTTAATCAATGCTGGCGGAGAATTTAACATTATGCTTTTTACCGGCTCAAATCCTACCTCTTTTTTTGATGACTTCGAAAGCGGTATCGGCAATTGGTTCGGTTACTGGGCGTTAACAGATCAGTCATCTTACTCTTCTTCCCACAGTTTAACGGATAGCCCCGGTTCAAATTATATTCCAAACCAAAATATCTGGCAATCAATGGTTCAGGCGGTAGACCTGTCGGGTTTTTTGTCCGCAGAGGTAACTTATTGGATAAAGTATGAGCTGGAGCCCTCTTTCGATTACGCTTACCTGGAGGCATCGACCGATTCGGGGGCTACCTGGATAAATATCCGCACTTTTAACGGAATTCAAACCCAATGGATTCCCGATACAGTGGATGTTGGGGCATTTGCCGGGCAGCCGGATGTTCTCTTTCGCTTCCGGTTACAATCCGATGCCGGTACTGAAATGGATGGTTTGTATATTGATGATTTCAAGATTGAAGGCGGATATAACGACAATACCCCACCGCTTATTCTCCATAATCCCGATCCCGATACGGTAAGTTGGCTTTCTGACAAGATAATTTTTGCTGAAATAACCGACATCTCCGGAGTGCAGGGTGCCAGCCTTTTTTATTGGGTCGATAATGATACCTTAGCTATCGAAATGCTTCCGGATAGTGTTGTGGGAAATTTCTATTATTTCACCTTACCTGTTCAGGAAGCCGGCACCTGGGTAGACTATTATTTTCATGCAACCGACAATGCGTCTCCTGCAAATAGTGGCAATAGCGAAATTTTCGGTCATGTTTTCGGAAAAATTCTTTATTACGATGATGGCGACCCTGAATTTTTTTATCAGCTTTCTACCAACAACCGGGTAGCGGTCCATTTTTCCATTCCTCAAACCGAATTATTGGCAAGCCTGTTCTTCCGGTTTTATACTGATCCTGCACATCCGCTGGACACGGTCGACGTTTATATATGGGACGATTTAGGAGGTTACCCGAATCAAGTTCAACTGGGGCCTGTGCCGGCATACCCGGTAAACACACCGAATACCCCCCATGCATGGTCACTCGTAGATTTAAGACCATTTAGTTTAGCTGTTGGTCCGGAATTTCATGGCGGCTGCCGGTTCCGAAGTTCACTTCCTGTTATTCTGGGCGATAGTCCTGCCCTTTCAGGTCGCTCACATGTCTATTCAGCTTCCTGGGGAGATGCTGCCTGTGATTATCAATTAAGAGCCGTGGTGGGACAATATACCCCTACTGGCATTTCGCACACACAGCCAAATAATATGCTGCATGAATTCACACTGCTTTCGGCATATCCCAATCCCTTCAATGCCACTTGTACTATCCCCTTTTCTCTGGATCGCCAGGAACATATTAGTATTTCTGTTTATAATATTCTTGGTCAACAGGTAGTCAGGTTGTTCGACGGTATTAAGGAAGCCGGTGTTCATCAATTAAAATGGAATGCAAATAATATGGCTTCAGGCGTTTATTTTTTGAAAATGAGGTCAATGAGCAATCAATCTAAACATGCTCCTGTCAAAAAAATCATGTTATTAAAGTAGGTTTATATTATTGTTAACAATGAGATCGCCCGGGAATATTGTTTCCGAAATGAAAGAACCGATCTCGGTTACTTTTAAGTTTTGTGAATGAGAGGCAAACCAGTTTTGCCTCCCATTCAATTCTGTTTTCCTCATCTCTGTATAATTTGAAATGATCAAAAACAGATATATTTTTAAACGAATGAGCGGCAAAAACGCATCCAACCTGCCGCCGGTATCGCTCAGCTAACTTCGGCATTTAGAGCAAAATCAGGTTAAAAAGTTTAAAGCGGATTACTTTAACCCGTTATGCTATTTATTTTAATAAACCGTTGAAACGGTTGATAAATTATGAATTTCTGTATGTTCACCCGGATAAATCCGGGTGTTAACTCAATCCTGTTTTGAGATAATACCTTGCTTTTCCCGAAGGGATAGCTACTTGTGCCTATGGTATGCCAAGCAAGGTGAACATGATCCTCAAATCCCATATATAATAATCCTACAACGAAACTTATCAGGAATGAGTTAGGAAACCCTTGAAAGGGTTTAAAAACAGAGAGTTTCTTCTCATTAACACCGGGATTAATCCCGGTGTTAATGAGAAAACCTTATTTCAAAGCAACCGTTTCAATGGTTTAAATTAAGTTTCGTTGTAGGGATAACCGCTTCCCACATAGTGGTGCCTTACGGCAAGTGGTTTATAGTAAGCTAAAAGAATTTTTATTAGCACAACGGATTACTTTAATAATTTTTATAAGCGCTGATTGCCCCCATATGCTTAACGATGCGTCCAGCCCACAAATTAGCGAATTCAGCGGTTTCTTTAGCTTGGGCTTCAGACAGTGCTGACAACCGCCACCGGGGATGTTTTAAAAAATGGGCTAATATGGCGGCAGTGAACGCATCGCCCGCTCCGGTGGTGTCATTTTCAGAATATCAACAAATCGGATTACCTGCTGAATCCGGGCAAGCACCTGCCGGGAATTTTTGCATAGATCGAGACGAATGTTCGGGTCGAAAGAAACCAGGCAGCCACTTTTCCGGGCAATGGGCAACAACTGAAATGTGGTCCGGGCGGTTACTTCCCCCAGAAGCGCTACACCGCCAAAATGGAAAACCGAAGCATTCTCCAATTGTTTCATATCCAGATCAGCGGGTTTAATGTACTGTTCAGCGCTGTTCAGGTTGTGGAATTCGAAATAGCGGTCGCCGTCTTCCCGGATTCCCACAAAAGCCAGCTTGGTGGGATGGAGTGGGTCTTCGGAAATCCCATCCACAGGCAAACCGATTTCCTTGATCTGTGCTTTTAAAAATTGCCCGAAAGAGTCTTTTCCCACTTTGCTCCAGAGCAGCACCGGGATGTGATGAAAATGTAAACCCACCGCCACATTCGCCGGGGCACCACCCGGATTTTTCCGGAACAATCGGACCTCTGCAAGAGATTTCCCTTTCTCCCCGGCAACAAAATCGATAATCAATTCTCCGAAACAAATAACCGGTTTTTTAATCATTCTTCAATCCGTTGACACTTGGTTGAATGCTTCTTTTAAATAACAAAAAAAGCTGCCCCGAAAAGAAGCAGCCTGGTAAAAAATGAAAGATTTGCCAAAACTACAGAACGATTAACCCCTCCGTATCGGCGTTGACCAACTTTTTGGGATTCAGGTTCGACTTGACGATAATTGCCCGTTGCAAAACCGGCGCATTTATTTTGCAGCGGGTAAATTTACTGGTAATAACCTGGGTTTCACGCATAATCGGTTTTTCAAATTTGCAGTTTTCATATATTGTGTTATTCAGAATGGCGGTAGCAAAACGGCAATTCTTCAGCAAACTGTCCTTAAAGTAATCGTTGTCGATCAAACAACCGATAAAGTTTACTTCCAACAAATCGTTCAGAAACAGTCTGCTTCGGTAAAACTGGCTGCCGGAGAAAAGGGCATTGTTTAATTTGCTGTTTTCAATGGTAATATCATCGAAATAGCTCATCATAAAATTACTGTCGGAAATTTGCGCCGAGTTAAAAGTGCTTTCTCTCCAATAGGTATTTTTCAGGTCAGCCGATTTAATATATAAATTTTCAAACCGGCAATTTTTTACCTTCAACAGGTTTCCTTCAGCCAGCGATAAATCAACTTCGAAGAAAGTGGAATCCAGGATAATGGTTCCGCTCAGAGTGGATTGGATAAGCTTGGTATTGTTAAACCGGCAATTTTGAACCAGGCTGCGCTTAAGATTGATGTTGGTAAGATTCGAATTACTGAAATCCACATCAATAAGCACCGCGCCAATAAAAGAGGCGCTGCGCAAATCTAATCCCGACAGGTCGTACCCTTCCAGAACAATTTTATCAAGCGTGACCGGTGCCACGGAATGCTCGATATTTCGCCATAATTTTTTCAGGTAGGTTTTTTTATCCGGGATGTGCTGCCAGCAGTAATTCGTAAAAGAAATCGGTTTAAACGGACATCCCTCTTCTGCACATTTGTGGTAGGACATATTTTCTACTCCTCAAGTCAATAGCATATTTTCCGCAATATTAAGTATTTCAAAACGTTATAAAATAAAAAAATAATATTAAAATTTCAATTCTAAAATATTTTTAATTTGTTTCAATAATAAAGTTCCATTATTTTAGTTAGTTTAAAAATTTTTTTTCTTCAAGATGAGACAATATACACCTTCGTTTTTCTTGAATCTGCAAGCAAAATTGCCAGATTACTTCTCTATTCAGAATCCAAAAACGAGAAGGAAGCATGCCTGAGCAATGATGTATTTCTGTGCAATAAACAAATTTGTTGAATTCACCGGTGAAACACCGTATTATCAATTTAGCTTTTTAATGTAAAAGAGAATCGGGTTATCAATGAAAAGAAAATATTTCCTCCTTGCGTTTCTGTTCCTCGGGTTCACAACACTTTACTCCACAGAATTTTCTCCCAAAGAGATTTTTCAAATAAACCGTCCTAAGATCTGCCTGATTAGCTACTACCAAAACATTTCCAGCAACACACGTATTGGTTCGTACAATAAAATCAAACGCTATCGTACCGGGATTATAGTCAGTGCAAATGGTCTCATTATGGTGAGCAGCGACGTTTACCCGGTATCGCTTGATATTCTTTCCGGCGAAAGCCAGTCGCTACTTTCGGCAAAACCGACAGATTTCAAAGTAAAATTAGCCAACGGGAAAGAATTCCCGGCGAAATTTTTGGGTAAGGACGACCACACCATTGCCGCGGTGGTAAAATCCGACCAACGGAAATTGCTGGTTTACAACTACACACCCGCCCTCAGTGCCGGCGGTCTGGTTCTGGACACCGCCGGGCATGCCATTGGCGTAACCTTGAAACAAACCATTGATTTTTCTTTCCGCCCGCCGGACGAATTCGAAGATTTTCATAAGGACTTCCTGGAAATCCTCCCGGCAGAACAGTTCTTGAAACTCATCGAAAATCCCCCGGTGCAGGCCGAGCCCCAATTAGCCAAAAGAGCTTGGTTGGGAATTAGCATGCAGGCATTAACCAGAGAACTGGCGGCGTACTGGCAGATTTCCCAGGGCGGAGGAGTAGTCATCGACCAGGTTTACCCGCAATCGCCGGCAGAAGCTGCAGGTCTGCAAGTGGGTGATGTGATTTTAGCGGTGAACGATTCGGTAATGAATATCCAAAAGGACGAAGAAACCGCAAAACTGCGCACACTGATTCGTTCGTTGCCTCCCGGGAGCATTGCCAAAATGAAAATTTTCCGCCAGGGAAAATTTCTGCAAAAAACCGTTCGGCTCACGGCTGCACCAAAAGCGATCGGTTTGGCACAGAAATACCAGGTACCGCAATTAGGTTTTGAAATACGCGAATTGACCCGGGACATTCTTTACCAGGAAAATTTACCGCTTTCCACACCCGGGGTGTTTGTCTTTCAGGTAGACCGTGCGTCGCCTGCCGGATTAGCCGGTCTGAGCATCGGCAGCCTCATCCAGCGGATAAACGAACAACCGGTGAAAAATCTTGCCGCCGCGCAAAAAATTATTGAGCAGGAGCTGAACGATAAAACTCAAAAAATTATGTTGCAGGTTTTGGAACACCGTTCAACCCGCTTCGTTTTTATTGATTTGAAAAAATAGAATTGATTATGAGCTTCACCTATCGCTACCCACGTCCCATGGTAACCGTGGACATGCTGATGCTCCGGTTCCGGGAGGGAAAAATTGAGTTACTCCTGATCCAGCGAGACCGCCCGCCCTACCAGGGCAAATGGGCGCTGCCGGGCGGATTCATCGACATGGAGGAAACCCTGCAGCAATCTGCGGAACGGGAATTGCGGGAAGAAACCGGGCTGGAAAATGTGCCCCTGTACCAATTGTCCAGTTTTGGTGACCCGGGCAGAGACCCGCGCGGCAGAACCATTACCATCCTGTTCGGCGGATTCCTGCCGCCGCCTTTTCCCACAGTAACCGCCGGTGACGATGCCCGCCGGGCAAAGTGGTTCCTGCTTGACCGATTGCCCGACCTGGCTTTCGACCATTCCCATGTTATAAATACCGCTCTGCAGGAGTTGAAGGAACACCTGTTCTGCCGTTTATGGATTTTTCAGTTTTTAAAAATCCACTTCACCGGTTTTTAAGCAACCTACTATTCTTTTAGTCAAGCTTGTAATGAACAAAGATTTTGGAAAAATCCACTTCACCGGTTTTTAAGCAACCTACTATTCTTTTAGTCAAGCTTCCCGGAAACTCATATTTTAATTTTAATTTTCCCCAAAACAACATCTTAAAATGCGGGAACAATCAAGATTTTATCTCATAAAGTATGGTGGGAAAAACTTTGCATTTTTTGATATAAAAAATTATTTCCCGTAAACAATTTGTTTTTTAATACGAAAATATTATGCGGTGTCTTTTTGACACAAATTTATTGATTTTTAAGAAACAGGAAAATCAATCAAAGCCCTTTAAACACATTTTGGCACCGGCATTT
>MVCZ01000025.1 GCA_002049825.1 Candidatus Zhuqueibacterota bacterium 4484_188 | reverse complement strand
CAAATATACCACATTAAATTAAGAATAGCAAGCATTATATAATATACTATGGCACTACACTTTTGTCCTCATCAGTCAATATTTTGTTGTAAAGGCTTGTTTTTTATTTCTTAGTCATTTTCTTAACTTGTCGTAACTGTTAAAGATCAGTAAAAAATCAACCAACCTCATTTCTTTCTCGCACCACTGCCGGATGACAATGAAAGCGTCCTCCCACCGGCACAATCCGAGCATACCGCCCTTCCTTCTCAATTATTCGATTCGCCCGCAGGAGCAGACCATTCGCCCGCCCGGTCATTTTGAAGTATACACATAACCTAAACTGAAGGAGGATGTATTATGAAACGCTTCACGCAAATGGCACTAACACTCAGTTTGTTTGTATTACTGCTGGGCAATGTTTGGGCACAGAACCAAACCCAAAAGGAAACAAAGGAACAGATACAGACAACGGTCAAGACCCAGACTAATCTGCAAATGAAAAAACAAGCCGCAAAACAGGTCATCCACGGGCCGTGGTTTGTTGACCGGAACGGCGACGGCTACAACGACAACGCGCCCGATCATGACGGCGACGGCATTCCCAACGGGCAGGACCCCGACTACCAGGGTGCCGGAAAAGGGAAAATGCAACAACGTTTTGTGGATACCGATGGCGACGGTATCGCCGATAATGTCGGCACAGGCAACCGGAGAGGATTTGGCAAAAGAGGTTTCCGCAGGGGTGGCTACGGTCCGGGTAACGGAACCGGCAACCAGGGGGTTCGCCCGCAGAATGGCAGCGGCTATGGCCCCGGAGCGGGTTCGGGTAATTGCGACGGTACCGGACCGAAAGGCCGGACAAATCGTGGTCCTCAAGAATAAACTACAAAATTTCCGGCGTCTTTCTGTTCAACAGAAAGACGCCGGTTGTTACCGGGGGTATAAAACATGTTTCAATTAACAAATAAACCCTGGCTATGGTTGTCGACACTGCTGTTCCTGTTTCTTTCTTTGAACCAGGCTTTCCCTCAGCTCAATTATTCTCTCACGTTCGATCATCAGTATAATTCCAATCCCTTCCGTCTGCCGGAGACCGAGGCTTCCGCAGATCACATCTCTCAATTCGGAGCCGGGCTACGTTACAATTGGGAAAAAATGTCGTTGCAATACTTTGGCAATTACGCCCGGTTTAGTGAAAACAGCCTGCGAAATTTTTACTGGCAGCAATTGTACTTCACCGGGGGAGACTCAACCAACTGGTTTGTAAGTGCAGAAAATCGGATTAACCGGCAGGAATATAATCTTTACGATTATTTTACTCTTCAAGCCGGTTTAAACCACGTCTTTCACTCAGGGAATTTTCTGATGAGATTGGGCAGTAATCTTTCAATCAACACATTCCGACAGTTGGAAGAATTGAACAATTTTACCTTCAACGGCTATTTTTCTTTGAGCCGTTCCTTTCAAACCCGAACCAGCTTCTTCGGAACGCTTTCTTTTAAATATAGAACCTATCTCAATCAGCCACTCATCCCGGTGGTTACCGGGGACACCCTCTCTGGTATGAACCTGTCGGTAAGCAGTATTGATGGAATGGGCGGCCGCGGGCAGGGATTCGGAACCAATCCTTACTATTTGCCGGAAAGCGAAACACCTTCCCTGGCTCAGATGGTTCTCTCTTTTCGGGTAGCTCAGTCGTTAGCCAAATTTACCGGCGTTGCTTTACAATATACCAATCGATTTTCTTTCAGCAGTCAGGATAGAAATATTGTGGGATTAATTGATGGGTTTTCGGAAGAATCGCAAATTTTTGACGACCCGATGGGATACCAGGGACAAACAGTAGGGTTGGAATTCACCCAAATATTTCCCTGGCGGCTGGTACTGAAAACCAACGGGTATTGGCAGAGTAAAAATTATATTTCCCAGGGGATTTACCTGGATGCCGAAAATTATTCCGAGCTAACTCTTCGGCAGGATACTTACAAAGCATTCCTGGTTACTTTACAGAAAAGTTGGGATTTCAAATTTCCGGCTTTAGGTGCTTTAACTTTGCAATTAAATTACCAATGGATCGACAACCGTTCTAACAGCTATTGGTACGATTATAAAAACAGTTATTTCTCTACCGGAATCGGATTCGACTTTTGAAAGGAGTTTCATAAATGAGTAGACCGGCACGATTTAATAAAAAAGCTTTTGTGAGTTTTGCAATTACTTTTATCGGTATCATCATTGCCCTTACCGGGATTGTACTTTATTTTGCGCCTCCCGGACGAGTTGCCTACTGGGTAGAATGGAAATTCCTTGGACTGACCAAGGAAAACTGGCAGGCAGTTCATACCATCTTTGCTTTTATTTTTGTAGTGGCGGCTGGATTTCATCTGTACTACAATTGGGTCATTTTCTTGAGTTACCTGAAATCCAAAGTGCAAGCCGGGATTAAGATGAAGCGCGAGCTGGGCTGGGCATCTGCCCTCACCGGACTTATCCTGGTGCTGACGATTGCCAGTGTGCCGCCCTTTAGTTCAGTTATGGATTTGGGCGAATATCTGAGCGATTCCTGGAGCAGCCAGGAAACCGAACCGCCGATCCCTCACGCCGAATTAATGACCGTGAAAGAATTTGCGGAAACAACAAAGCAAGATTTAAAAACAATCTTACAAAAGCTGAACCGGGAAGGGTTGCAAGGCGTGGACTCGCTGGCGGTCATTGGAGATATTGCGAAAATGAACAACCTAACCCCGCAGGAGCTTTCGGCAAAAATATCGGCAAAATCAGGTGCTTCCCCGCAAACGATGACCGGTCCGGGCTACGGACAGAAAACCATCTCGCAAATTTGCCAGGAATTGGGCATTGATTCTGCATCGGTAATTCAGAATTTGAACCGGGCAGGAATCAAATTTAAAAAAGATAAGAACTTGCGGCAGATTGCCAATAATAACGATATTAAACCGATTGACCTGGTGAAAATTATCAGAGGCGAAAACGACCGGAAGGAATAATGTCATGAAAAAATTGTATTTCTTCTTTTTATTTTTTCTAATCGGTGTGCGCCTGTCCTTTGGTCAACCAGGCGATACCAGCGCTGTAAAAAAGAAAACCGGGCAAACGGTTCAAAAAAAGACCCTTAATAAAAAAGCAAAAAATACGCTGCCAAAATTAAAAGGATTTATTGATAAAAATAGTAACGGCATCGACGACCGTTTGGAAAACCGGCGGTTAAAGGGACAAAAACAGCGCGGCAAATATAAAGACCGATTTATTGACCTGGACGGCGACGGGATTTGCGACGGTCGGGAATCGGCTATCGGGCTACGCAAAATGCATCGCCTGCGCAGAGGGAAGATGAAGGGGAAATAAGAGGGAAGTCATGGGTAAAATTCCCATGATCGTTACATTACAAAAATAAGCGAAGCGGTTTCTGCAATCCAAAACGCTTGTTCAGGAAACCGCTCCGTTTATCTTCTGAACAATCGAAAGCTTTTGGATTCCCGTCCCCGAATACTCAGGGATGACATTCCTGCGCGGGAGTTATTTTCCGAAGCCACCTCGGTGAGCGTTTGCAGGAAGCGCAATTGCAGCGCAATCGGGTATTTTTGAATGATTTCCGCTGCCATCTGCAGTTTGGTAGATGCCTGGTATTCACCTTCGGCATTAATAATTTTGGAGCGCCGCTCACGTTCGGCTTCCGCTTGTTTTGCCATTGCCCGTTTCATCTCAATCGGTAAATCGATGTGCTTAATCTCCACCAGCGACACTTTAACGCCCCAGGGATCGGAGTGTTTATCGATGATCTCCTGCAGTTCCTTGTTTATCTTGTCGCGCTTCGCCAGGAGTTCGTCCAATTCAATTTGACCGACGATGCTCCTCAGGGTCGTTTGCGATAATTGAGAAGTAGCAAAAAGGAAGTTTTCCACTTCTACCACTGCTTTTTCCGGATCGATCACCCGAAAATAGATCACCGCATTCACCTGAACACTCACATTGTCCCGGGTAATCACATCCTGCGGCGGCACGTCCATCACCACGGTGCGCAGGCTTATCTTCACCATCCGGTCAACACCGGGGATCAGAAAAATAATACCGGGTCCCTTGGCGCCGATCAAACGACCCAGGCGGAAAATGACGCCGCGTTCATACTCCCGCAAAATACGAATTGCCGAAGCAAGTAATAAAACGACCAAAACAACAATGGTTACGAAAAAAGGCATTTTAAACCTCCAGGATTATTTTTTCTTTTGAACTTTTATTTGTAAATGATTTACTGCAATCACCTCTACCGGATCACCCTTTCGAATGGTATCGGTGCTTTCCGCACGCCAGATTTCACCGTGTATGGAAACCTGTCCTTTCCCGCCGGAAAAATTCTCCACCGCATTTCCCGATTCACCGACCATCCCCTCACGACCGGTAACCGGTTTGCGGCGCTGCGCCCGGATGCCGAATCCCACGGCAATCAGGAAAAACAGAGCCGTCACTACCACGGCAAAAAGGATCACCTTCCAGGAAAGCTGTAAAAAAGGCACCGGCGACTTAAACAGCATTATCGAGCCTAAAACAAATGACACAATTCCTCCGACAGTTAGTAAACCATGACTGGGAATTTTTATTTCGGCAACAAATAAAATGATCGCAAAAAAGATGAGCAACAAACCTGCATAGTTAACCGGCAGGGTGTGCATGGCATAAAATGCCAGGATCAGTGAGATGACCCCCACTACACCCGGTAAAATAACACCGGGATTGTACAGCTCGAAAAATATCCCGTAAATGCCGATTAGCAGAAGAATGTAAGCGATGTTAGGGTCGCTGATTACATCCAGGATTTTCAACCGCCAGGACATTTCCACCTCGATCCGCCGTGCGCCCGCAGTATGGAGCACATTTTTGGCAGAAAGCACTTCATACTCGCGACCGTCCAGCCAGTTCAGCAGGCTGTCCAGGGTGGGCACCACCACATCGACAACGCCCAATTTCAGCGCCTCGCTGGCAGGAACCGAGGCGCTCTCACTCGCTACCGGCAGCATCCGCTTCTTTGATTGTCGAACGAATAAAATCCGTCGCCACCGGATTAATGACGCCGTCCAAAGTAATAACATGCACAGTATGACTTCCCTGTGCAAATGAACATCCGAATAGAATGATTAAGAAAAAAATGATTTGCTTCATTTTCTCAGTCTTCACGTAAGCCTGATTCATTTTAATATACCGGAATGGAAATGTCAAGGATTAAAAACTGTGGGGGGATGGAAATTCAGGGTTCACAGTTCCCGGTTCAAAGGTTACAGTTCAAACCAGAAAAACGGAATATTCCTTTGGTTAAAGAAATAAAGTGATTGGGTAGTGGAGTAATGGAGTATTGCCGTATTCCCTGCCTGCCAGCGCCGGTTAAACAGGGAATATCGGAACCCGTGAGAATCGGCATCATCAGTGCTTTCTGTGTTCTATTTCGATGGTTCGATTGTTACCGAAATTAGCGGAGCGGTAAATCCGGAGTTCAGGAGACCGCTGCATTAATTTCCCGAACAATTACCCGGAACGCTGAACTTTGAACCTTCACCCGGAACCCAAAAAATCATGCTCCCACATTAAGTTTCGTATTTACACCGAAAAGTAATTTTTTGTTGCAATAGCACCGGCTTAATGTTAAATTTTTCAGCCTTTTTAGTAATGGGGCGGTAGCTCAGTTGGCTAGAGCGCTACGCTGACATCGTAGAGGTCGTCAGTTCAATTCTGGCCCGCCCCACAATCGAGGCCACGGATTGCGGTTCGTGGCTTTCTTTGATATAAAATACGAAGGAAACAATGGACAAAAAAATTCGACTTACTTTTCCGGACGGAAGTGTCAGGGAATATAACAGCGGTGTTACCGGAAGCGAGATTGTTGAACAACTGAACCGCCGGTTAGCGAAAGAAGCCACCGGAATCGTGGTGAACGGTGTTCTGAAGAGCCTCCCTGAACATCTCACCGAAGATGCCGAAATCCGGTTTGTCACGTTTGACGATAAAGAAGGTCGTTACGTTTTTTGGCACAGTTCGGCACATCTGATGGCGCACGCAGTAAAACGGCTGTTCCCGGAAGCAAAACTGGGAATCGGCCCGCCTATTGAAGACGGCTTTTATTACGATATCGATTTAGACCGCCCGATTACCCCGGAAGATTTCGAGGCGATTGAAAAAGAAATGGCAAAGATTGTGGATGAAGACGATCCTATTGTGCGCAAAGAAATGGAGCGGGATGAGGCGCTTTCTTTCTTTAAAAAAATCGGTGAAGATTTAAAAATTGAACTCATCGAAGAATTGAACGAAGAGATTTCCGCCTATACCCAAAACGATTTTACCGACTTGTGCCGCGGTCCGCATCTGCCTTCTACCGGGAGAATCGGCAAGCATTTTAAACTGCTCAATGTTGCCGGTGCCTACTGGCGGGGCGATGAAAAAAATAAAATGCTGCAGCGGCTTTATGCCACCGCCTACCCCAAACGCAAAATGCTGGAGGAACACCTGCATCGCCTGGAAGAAGCCAAAAAACGCGACCACCGAAAATTAGGGCGGGAACTCGACCTGTTCAGCATCCAGGAAAATATCGGCAGCGGACTGATTCTCTGGCATCCCAAGGGCGGACGCATTCGCCGGATCATGGAGCAGTTCAATATTGAAGAGCATTACAAAAACGGCTACGAACTGATTTACACCCCGCATATTGCCAAACTCGAACTCTGGAAGACCAGCGGACACACCGGATTTTACCGGGAGAATATGTTCTCTCCCATGCAGGTGGATGAAGTGGATTACCAGCTTAAACCGATGAACTGCCCGTTTCATATTTCGATTTACCAGTCGTCGATGCGCAGCTACCGCGACCTGCCCATTCGTTATTTCGAAATGGGCACGGTGTACCGCTACGAACGTTCCGGCGTGCTGCACGGCTTGATGCGGGTGCGCGGGTTCACCCAGGACGATGCGCATATTTTCTGCACCCAGGATCAATTAAACGACGAAATAATCCGGGTGTTAAATTTTACACTTTATATTTTAAGAACATTTGGATTTAGCGAATTTGAAATTTATCTTTCCACCCGCCCGGAGAAATACGTGGGCACTCCGGAAAATTGGGATTCCGCCACCACTGCCTTGCAGAATGCGCTGGACAAGAGCGGGCTTGAGTACGAAATCGATCCGGGCGAAGGGGTCTTTTACGGACCCAAAATCGACATTAAAATCAAAGATGTAATCGGTCGTTCCTGGCAGTGTTCAACCATTCAGGTTGATTTCAATTTGCCTGAACGATTCAATGTGGAGTTTACCGGGGAAGACGGACAGCGGCATCAGCCGATTATGATTCACCGGGCACTCATGGGGTCACTGGAACGATTTTTCGGCATCCTGATCGAACATTACGGCGGTGCTTTCCCCATGTGGCTGGCAGCGGTGCAGGCGGTGATTATCCCCATTTCGGAGCGGCATCACCAGTATGCCCGGATTCTATTCGACCAAATGCGCCAGGCAGGATTGCGGGTGGAGATGGACGCCCGCAACGAAAAGATGGGCTTTAAAATACGGGAAGCGGAAATGCAGAAAATTCCCTACATGCTCATCATCGGCGATAAGGAGGTTGAGGAACAGCTCATTTCGGTACGGCGCAAGGGCGAAGGCGATATCGGTAAGCTGAGTTTGCAGCAAATTACCGAACGTATGAAAGAAGAGATTAATGCTAAAAAATAAAGTAAACAAAACTGCGGGAGCCACTTATCAGTAAAAAAAAGAACGTCCGAATTAACGAACAAATCAAAGTTCCGAATATTCGTGTAATTGCCGCTGACGGTAAACAATTGGGCATTTTGCCGCTGAAACAAGCACTGCAAATTGCACAAGAGAGCCGATTGGATTTAGTAGAAGTTTCGCCGAATGCCAGTCCGCCGGTTTGCCGGATTATGGATTTCGGCAAATATAAATACGAACAAAGTAAGAAAGAAAAGGAAAGCAAGAAGAGACAACATACCATCACGGTGAAAGAAATTCGATTGCGACCGAAAACGGATGAACATGATCTTCAGACAAAACTGAAACATGCGCGAAAATTTCTGGAGCAAAAAAACAAGGTAAAATTCACGGTCATTTTCCGCGGTCGGGAAATGGCTTACCAGGATTTCGGCAGAGAGTTGATTCAGCGCGTGCAGGGTTTGTTAGAGGATATTGCCCAACCGGATGCACCGGCAAAAATGGAAGGACGGCGCATGGTGGTGGTTCTGTCAGCCAAGAACTGAATGAGAAAATTAACCGGAAAGGAATAAAAGATGCCAAAAATGAAATCGCGCCGCGGAGCGAAGAAACGCTTCAAGGTAACTTCATCGGGAAAAATTAAGTCAAGACGCGCTTACAGAAGCCACATACTAACCACAAAATCGACCAAACGGAAACGGAACCTGCGCAAAGGTGCTTACCTGCACAAAGCTGACGAAGCGCGGGCACACCAGATGATTTCCGAATAAGAAAACCTGCGGAGGAAAGAATGCCAAGAGTAAGAAACAGCGTTACGGCAAAACGCCGTCATAAAAAACTGTTAAAAATGGCGAAGGGCTATCGCCTGGGCCGCGGTAATCTCTACCGTACTGCCAAAGACCAGGTGGAAAAAGGTCTGCAGTATGCTTATCGCGACCGGCGCCAGAAAAAAAGACATTTTCGGTCTTTATGGAGTAATGTTCTATACTACCCGACTTGGTACGGTTAGTAACACTTTTTATTGGGCGAAAAATTGTGGCACATTACCGGAAGCGCGGAAACGCAATACCTGGCATGGGCAGAAACTCAATATTCCGATTCCTCAACGTCGATGAACGCAGCAGTTTACCCTATCGGGCAAATTTTTCACCGGTCGTTAGACGACAGCAAAGACAGCACCCAAAGAGAACTGGTACATACTAATGAAAACAAAAATTGCCGACATCCGGAAAAACTTTTTAGAAGACGCGCAAAAGGTTGCAAATCAGCAGGATTATGAAGCACTTCGAATCCGCTACCTGGGAAAGAAAGGGATTATTCAGGAACTATATAAAACCCTGGCAACAGTACCCGGCGAGGAACGTCCGGCACTGGGCAAGCTGATTAACGACACAAAAAAATTAATCGAAGAACATTTGCAGCAGCTCAGGGAAAAGTTTGCAGCCGTAAAAAGCCGCGTCCACACGGATGTAACCTTACCGGGGAGAAAACCGGCGGTGGGTCGCAAACACCCGTTAACCCAGACCATGGAATCGATCAAGCGTTTTTTTCTGAGCCTGGGTTTTGAAATTGCCGACGGACCGGAAGTAGAAACCGACTACTACAATTTCGAGGCGCTGAATTTGCCCAAAAATCATCCCGCCCGGAATATGCAGGACACGCTGTACATCACCGAAGACATTCTGTTGCGCACCCACACATCGCCGGTGCAAATCAGAACCATGGAAAAGCAGAAACCGCCGGTTCGCATTATCGCCCCGGGACGGGTGTACCGTCGCGACACACCCGACGCCAGTCACTCGCCGTTTTTCCACCAGGTGGAAGGTTTGTGCGTGGATAAAGGAATCAGCTTCCGGGATTTGAAAGCGGTAATCGAGGAATTTGCCCGTTGAGCCGAGCCTGGAGTACGATTTTAACTGCGTTTTCTGCCGGGGCAAGGGCTGCAAAGTTTGCAAGCAAACCGGCTGGGTAGAAATTTCCGGCGCCGGAATGGTGGACATCTACACCGGTTACGCTTTTGGGATGGGGGTTGACCGGATTGCCATGCTGCTTTACAACATCGACGATATCCGCCTGTTCTTCGAAAATGACCTGCGTTTCCTCAGGCAGTTTTAGATTCGGCAAAACAGTGCTGAATTCTGAATTAATGGATGAACAAAAGCATTTTAAGCACAAAGCAAGGTTTTACAGATGAAAATTTCATACAATTGGTTAAAAGACTACCTTGACCTTACTATTGAACCTAACAAGTTAGCCGAGCGGTTGTCGCTGGTGGGTTTGGAAGTGGAAGAAGTTATTGAAGAGCGATTGGATTTTCCCAATGTCGTGGTCGGGAAAGTGCTCACCTGCGAAAAACATCCCAACGCCGACAAACTAACCCTGTGCACCGTTGACGTTGGTGAAGAAAGATTGTCCATTATCTGCGGAGCACCCAATGTTGCCGAAGGGCAGGTTGTGCCGGTAGCAAAAGTAGGGGCACAACTGCCGAACGGTTTCAAGATTCGACCGGCGAAAATACGCGGGGTGCAATCGCAGGGGATGATTTGTTCGGAACAGGAACTGAACCTAACGGAAGAATCGGAAGGAATCTGGGTGCTCCCGGAAAACCTGCCGGTAGGCGCACCGCTGCACACGGCGCTGAACTTCGAAACGGATTACATTTTCGACATTGCTTTAACTGCAAACCGTCCGGACTGCCTGAGCCACATCGGAGTTGCCCGGGAGGTCGGCGCCATCCTGAAGCAGCGAATCAAAAAGCCGGAGATTGTGCTCAACGAGGTGTCACCGGAAGCACAATCGAAAATAAAAATCCGCATCGACTGCCCGGAAAGCTGCCCGCGCTATTCGGCACGCTACATTGAAGAGGTAACAGTAGGCCCCTCCCCTGCCTGGCTGGTCAGGCGGCTGGAATCGGTTGGCATGCGCTCTATCAACAATGTGGTCGACATTACCAATTACGTGATGCTGGAAACCGGTCATCCGCTGCACGCTTTCGATTACGACCGGATCAGCAATGGTCAGATTGTGGTGCGCGAATCCTACGAAGGCGAGAAGTTTACTACCCTGGACGATCAGGAACGGGAACTGAGAACCGGCACAGTGCTCATCTGCGATGCCAAACAGCCGGTGGCAATCGGGGGCATTATGGGCGGGTTAAATTCGGAAGTTACCCGGCAGACCAGCCGGATTTTGCTGGAAAGTGCCTACTTCAAACCTGAGAGTATCCAGGTAAATTCGCATTTCCTGGGGTTGTCCACCGAAGCCTCTCAGCGGTTCGAGAGAGGCGCCGACCCCAACGGCACCCAATACGCACTGGACCGCGCGGCGCAATTCATGGCTGAAATCTGCGGCGGCAAAGTGTGCCGGGGAACGGTGGATGAATATCCCGAACCTATCATGCCGCACAAAATTCCGTTAAAAGTTGATCAGATTAATAATCTGTTAGGTACTGAACTCAGTGCCGGGGAGATATCGCAACTTCTGGAATTGATTGAGCTGCCCACCAGCAAAGCGTCGGTTCTGGTGCCCACATTTCGACCGGACCTGGAACGGGTGGCGGATCTGGCGGAAGAAATCGCCCGGCTTTACGGACTGGACAATATTCCGGCGGCACAACGAACACTGATGAACTACCGGGTTACACCCAACGAATTCGATTTATTTATAGACCAATTGAAAGAAATCCTCACCGGCATGGGTTTGCAGGAAGTCATCACCGGAAGCATGATCAACAGCAGCGCCTGGTCACAAGTGACCGGTAAACCGGTGTACCCCATTTTAAACCCCATCTCCAAGGACATGGACGGCATGCGCAATTCATTGCTTCCCAGCCTGGCGAGAGTGATTCAATACAACAATAACCGTCAAATTAAAGACCTGCGCCTGTTCGAAATCGGGCGGGTGTTTATCCCGCGGGCAACCACCGACACCCAGCCGGAGGAGTATGTTAAATTAGCGATTGTGCTTTCAGGTAAAAGAGACGGTAACCGTTGGAATTCTTCCGGTGAAGAAGTCGATTTTTTCGATTTGAAAGGGATCGTTGAATCCCTTATCGACAAAATTTCCCTTGACAACTGGAAATTTATTTATTATTCTGAAACGGTAGCTGAGCGGGATGAAATTGGCATTCAGGTGAGAGAAAAAACGGTCGGAACAGTGGGGCAATTAGACGAGAAGATTGCCCGCTACTTCGAGTTAGAACAGGGCGTATTTGGCGCGGAAATGTTCCTGGAACCGTTATTTGAAAACAGAAAGATTCATAAGAAATACAAGGAGATTCCGCGATACCCGGCAGTGGAGCGCGACCTTGCATTTATTCTGGATGAAACAACTGCCGCGGGAGACCTGTTACATCTGATTCGCAGAAATAGCGGTGCGTTACTCCGGAAAGTAGAAATTATCGATTTGTATCGTGGGAAACAGATAGAGACCGGCAAAAAGAGCCTGGCATTGCGGTTACACTTTCAGTCGCCGGAGAGAACGCTGACAGACAGCGAAATTAATCCGATTGTGGAAAAAATATTAGCTGCAGCTTCAAAAAAGTTTGCAGCTACCTTGCGAGCATAAATGGAAAATTCGGAAAAACGAAGTCTTGAATATTTCTATGAGCTGATCGAACGAATTAAGAAACTGATCACCTTGCTGCATCTGCTGGCAAAAAAGAATGCCGAGTTGCAGAAAAAATACGCCAGCCTGAAAACAGAATTGTTCTCAAAGGAAAACGATTTTAGGGTAGAGGAATTGGAAGCGGAGTTAAAAAAATATAAACATGATAATAAAATACTAAAGGAGAAGGAAAAGACCATTAAAGCAAAAATAGATCGTCTCACAGTCAAGCTTGATCAAATACACCTATAAGTTATTTTTCTTCAATGTAAACAAAAACTAAAGCGTAAGCAGATGGAAAAACGTTCAATTAAAGTAAATATTTGGGGCAATGAATATGCCTTGAAATCGGATGTAAATCCTCAGTATCTTCAGGAAATAGCCGATTATGTCGATCAGAAAATGCGCAAACTGGGCGAAAGCTCTCAGGTGAAATCTTCCGAAAAGATTGCCGTGCTTACCGCGCTTAACATTGCCGATGAATTTTTCCGTTTGAAACGAAAACACGAAAAATTAGTTAAAGAAATAGAAAGTACAAGTGAAGAAATAACGGAGAACTTAGACACATATCTGAATCAATATTCAGATTTTATTAAATAGTCCCTGGATCGTTTAGGACGTGTATTTGGGAAGAACCAACACTATGAATATGGGAGCTTGACTCTGAGCGTCTAGTGCAGGCCTTCTGTTGCGAAGGAGCGCGAACCGTTTAGGCAGGCACCCACCGTGTAGATCACGGTTCTTTTCCAAATCCGTTCTTTCGATTCAGGGCTTTTTTTTAGTTATTATTGAATAAACACAAAAACGACAAAAGCACAGTCGCTACCACAGACTTGGAGGGTATGTTGATATGGAATGGATAATCGGTGCTGTCATCGGCATGGTAGTCGGCTCGGTTGGTCTTTGGATTTTTCTAAAATTATCGGCGGGGAAAAAGCTGCTACAGGCAACCCAGGAAGCAAAGCGAGTTCTGGCAGATGCCGTATCCGAAGCGGAAACCCTGAAAAAAGAAAAACTTATAGAAGTTCAGGAAGAACTTTTAGAAAGCAAACAACGCTTAGAAAAAGAGATTGATTCCAAAAAGGAGACTCTGCAAAGAGAAGAACGACGCTTAGACCAGAAAGAACTGCAGATCGACCGAAAAGCCGAAATCATTCAGAAAAAAGAAAAAGAAGCAAATTTCCTGAGGGGAAAACTCGAAGAAAAAGAAAAATATATTCAGCAAAAAACAGAAGAACTTAATCAATTAATAAGCGAGCAGATACAGAAACTGGAAGAAATTTCCGGTTATACCCGCGAAGAAGCCCGGCAGATTTTATTAAAAGACATGGAAGCCGAAGCGAAAAAAGAGGGCGAGAAAATTACCAATGCCATCATCGATAAGGCAAAGCTGGAAGCCAATCGCAAGGCAATGGAGATTGTGGTTTCAGCAATCCAGCAAACTGCCGCCGAACAATCCGCCGAGGCAACGGTGTCGGTGGTTACCCTGCCCAATGACGACATGAAGGGCAGAATCATCGGGCGTGAGGGGCGAAACATCCGCGCCTTTGAATTAGCTACCGGCGTGGACGTGATTATCGACGACACACCGGAAGTAGTGATTCTTTCCTCTTACAACAGTTACCGGCGGGAAATTGCCCGGTTGGCATTGGAAAAGTTAATTTTAGACGGACGAATCCACCCGGCGCGCATTGAAGAAGTGGTTGCCAAAACCACCGAAGAGGTGAAAGCCTCTCTGCGGGACACCGGCGAAGAAGCAATGCTGGAAATCGGTGTTCACGAGCTGCCGGACGAAATCGTAGAATTAGTGGGAAAACTCAAATATCTCACCTCTTACGGGCAAAACGTATTAAACCACAGCATGGAAGTCGCCTATTTAGCCGGAGTGATGGCAGCCGAATTAGGCTTGGATCCCAAAATTGCCCGGCGGGCGGGCTTGCTGCATGACATTGGCAAAGCCATTCAACGACACACCGATGCAGACCATTCCCAGGTTGGCGCCGAATTGCTCAAGAAATTCAATGAGAATCCGTTGGTGATAAATGCAGTGGCGGCACACCACAAGGAATCAGAAGCAAGTTCGCCCTACGCTATTTTAATCGCTGCGGCAGATTCAATTTCGGGCAGCCGTCCCGGCGCCCGGCGCGAAACTCTGCAAAGTTTTATCAAACGAATGCATACCCTGGAAAATATCGCCAACAAGATTAAAGGTGTAAAGAATTGCCACGCCATTCAAGCCGGAAAAGAAGTGCGCGTAATCGTGGACTGCGACGTGGTGAATGACAACCAGGCAAAGGACCTGGCGCGGGAAATAGCCAAACAAATACAATCCAATTCGGAATTCCCGGGACAGATTAAAGTTACCGTTATTCGGGAATACCGGGCATTCGACTACGCAACCTAAATACCGGCAGATTAACCAATCACGGGAAAATGCAGCCGGTTGAAAAACAACCTGTAGTTTCCGCTACAAACAGTGGCGCCTGCTTTCCCGCTGAAAAACAGACGGTTAAGGGCAGAAAAACAGCAAAACAAGAAGCGGAAAGGAATTCGAAAAAAATATTATGAACATTCTATTTATTGCTGATATTGTTGGTAACGAGATGATTGATATTATTCTGGACGTCCTGCCCAGACTGCGGAATCAGTACAAACTGGATTTTATTATCGCTAATGCCGAGAATGCCGATCGGGGTAAGGGCGTGCTACCCAAACAAGTTGAGAAACTAAAAGCGGGGGGCATTCATTGCTTAACTTCCGGGAATCATATCTGGGAGCCGCGCAAGAAAGAAGTGCTGGTTCAATACGCCGGTTACTTGTTGCGTCCGCTGAATTACCCGCCGGGGAATATCGGGATTGGTTCGACTGTTATCAGTAACAACGGACTCAAATTGGCGGTTCTGAATCTCCAGGGGCGTAGTTTTATGTACACCATTGACTGCCCTTTTGCAGCCGCCGAAAAAGAAATTCGCCGATTGCGATCGGAGACGCCATTTATTTTGGTCGATTTTCATGCCGAAGCCTCCGCCGAGAAACAGGCAATGGGCTGGTTCCTGGACGGTAAAGTTTCGGCAGTGGTGGGTACCCATACTCATGTGCAAACTGCCGACGAACGGATATTACCGGGCGGCACTGCTTACATTACCGACACCGGAATGTGCGGTCCCTTCGATTCGGTCATCGGTATGGATATTCAGAAAGCAATTGATCGCTTCCGTTTGCAATCGCAAATTTATTATGTCATGGCGAAGAACAACTTACGGTTTAACGGTGTAGTTATTCGAATTGATGAAAACAAGAATAAAGCAACCGAAATTTTCCGATTAAATTTTAGCAAAGAGGAGTTCGACAATCGAGGCACAGATCATTGACGGCAAAAAGATTGCCATGGAAATCCGGGAAGAGATTAAACAGCAGGTGCAGCATCTAAGTGTTGCCGGTGCTGTCCCCGGACTGGCGGTCATCCTGGTAGGCGAAGATCCGGCTTCCAGAGTATATGTCAGGAACAAAGCGCGCGCCTGCGAAAAAGCCGGAATTTATTCGATCACCGATCAACTGCCCGCCACCATCTCCGAAGAAGCGCTTCTGGAAAAAGTTAACACTTACAACCACGATCCCAGGTTTCACGGATTGTTAGTTCAGCTTCCACTGCCCAAACATATCAACGAACAAAAAATTATCGAATCGATTCATCCGGAAAAAGACGTGGACTGTTTCCATCCCTACAACGTGGGGCGGTTAATGATTGGCAAACCGGTTTTTCAGCCGGCGACACCGGCGGGAATCATGGAGCTGCTGAAACGTTCCGGGATTAATCCGGATGGAAAACACGCAGTGGTGCTGGGACGAAGCAACATTGTAGGCAAACC